>JAFEEP010000016.1 GCA_018241045.1 Pseudomonadota bacterium
CTACAGCTCCAGCGTCGCGCCGATCACCCACGATCACTACGGCTGGCGCGAGGCGCCGCGCTTTGCTTTCAAGCCGCTGCCGTGGTCGGGCCTGGTCGAGGTGCCGGTGACCACGGCCCATTTCGCCGGACGGCGGATGGCGGCAGGCGGGGGCGGGTTCTTCCGCGTTCTGCCCTATGGCTTTTCGCGCTGGGCGATCCGCCAGGTCAACGAACAGGATCGCCGTCCCGCCGTGTTCTACTTCCACCCGTGGGAAATCGACCCCGGCCAGCCGCGCGTTACCGGGGCGTCGTTGCGCTCGAAAGTGCGACACTACACCAACCTCACGGTGATGGCCGACAAGCTGCAGCAGTTGATCGGCGATTTCGCCTGGGGACGGATGGACGTGCTCGCCCTGCGCGAGGCGCCGGCGGCGGTGGAGCTGGCGGCATGAACGCGCCGTTTCGTCCGCAAACGACGGTGGTCGGTCCCGCCGATCTTCACCAGCCGGGCGAGGTTGCGCGACTCGAACAATACGTTGCCGCACACCCGGACGGGACCGCATTTCATCGACCGGCATGGATAGGTGCCGTCGCCCGCGGAACCGGCAATCGCGCCCTGGCCCTGATGGCCGAGCGCGGCGGTGAGATCGTCGGGATGCTGCCGCTGGTTGATGTCCGCTCGCCGCTGTTCGGACGAGCACTGGTGTCGAGCGGGTTCGCGGTCGGCGGAGGCATTCTCGCCGACGACGAGGCGATCTGCGATGCCCTGATCGCCGACGCCGAAGCCCTTGCCGTCCAACTGGGCTGCCCCGCGATCGAACTGCGCGGCGGAAGTCTTTCCGCGGAGCGACCGGGTTGGCGCGTCACGAGCGAGAGCCATTGCGGGTTCCTCCGCCCGCTTGCCGCCGACGACGAGGCGCAGTTGACCGCAGTTCCGCGCAAGCAACGCGCCGAGGTGCGCAAGAGCCTGGCCAACGATCTGACGGTCGAGATTGGCCGCGGTGCTGCCGATCGCGCTGCGCATTATGCGGTCTATGCCGAAAGCGTCCGCAACCTTGGCACGCCGGTCTTTCCGCGCAGCCTGTTCGTCGAGGTACTCGACGCCTTTGGCGATGAAGCCGACATCCTGACCGTGCGGCACCGGGGCAAGCCGGTTGCCAGCGTGCTCTCGCTCTATCACCGCGGCGCGGTCATGCCTTATTGGGGGGGCGGCACCCGAGCGGCGCGCGGGCTGCGCGCCAATGACCGGATGTATTTCGAATTGATGCTTCATGCCCGCCGACGCGGTTGCGAGCGGTTTGATTTCGGTCGCTCCAAGACCGGCAGCGGTGCCTACGACTTCAAGCGCAATTGGGGCTTCGAACCCGAGCCGCTGAGCTATGCCTGCTGGACCGCGCCGGGTGCGCAGGCGCGCAACGCCGACCCGACCAGCGACAGCCACAGCGCCAAGATCGCCGCGTGGAAACGCCTGCCCCTGCCGCTCGCCAACCTGATCGGGCCGTGGATTTCGCGGGGGCTGGGATGAGCGGTGAGATCCTGTTCCTTGCCCATCGGATGCCGTTTCCGCCCGATCGCGGCGACAAGATCCGCTCGCACCACATCCTGCGCAAGCTGGCGACGCTGGGCCCGGTCCACGTCGTGACCTTCGCCGACGACGAACGCGACATGGGCGAGGAGGTCGAACTCGCCGCGATCGCGCGAAGCTATCGGTTGGTGCGGCGGGTCAAGCCGCTGATTGTCGCGGGGGTGCAGTCGCTCCTGCGTCGGATGCCGGTCAGCCTTCCCGCGTTCTACAGCGTCGAGGTGGCAAGCTATGTCGCCGACCTGCTCGCCGAGCGGGAGATTTCGACGATCTACGTGTTCTCGGGGCAGATGGGGCAATACATTCCGTCGAGCTACACCGGGCGGGTAATCTTCGATTTCGTCGATGTCGATTCAGCCAAGTTCGAAGCCTATGCCGAGCGTGCGACCGGCGCGCGGCGCTGGGTGTTCGCCCGCGAGGGCCGGATGCTCGCGGCTGAGGAGTTGCGGTTGGCGCGCCGTGCCGACGTCAGCTTGCTGGTCTCGTTCGAGGAGGCCGAACTGTTCCGCGAACGGCTGCCCGAGCCTGACCGCGAGGTCTGCGACGTGCGCGCGTTGCGCAACGGCATCGACAGCCGTTACTTCGACCCCGCGTTGATCAGTGCGGCGCCCGAGATGATCGATTGTCCCGGCCCCCGGCTGATCTTCGCCGGACAGATGGACTATGCGCCCAATGTTGATGCGGCGCTGCGGGTCATTCACCGGCTGCTTCCCGAAATCCGCAAGACGCTGCCGCGCGCGACCTTCCACGTCGTCGGGCGCAGTCCGGCCGAGGAACTGGTCGAATGCCATGGCCGTGACGGGGTTTTCGTCTGGGGCGGGGTCGAGGACATTCGCACCTATCTGGCTGCTGCAGACCTGGCGCTGATACCGTTGGATATCGCGCGCGGGGTGCAGAACAAGGTGCTGGAGGCGATGGCGATGAGCCTGCCGGTAGTCCTTAGCCCCGAGGCTGCGACCGGCATCGGCGCGCAGGACGGCCATCACCTGGTCATTGCCGAACGCGACGCTGACTTGATCGAGCGGGTCAACGCCCTGCTCAGCCATCCGCGCCAGGCGCTGGCACTGGGGATCGAGGCGCGGCGCTTCGTCGTCGACCAGTTGAGCTGGCAGGCCACGCTGGCGCCGCTGGTCGATATGCTGACCGGTGCCGCTACAGGCGCGCGCCATGCTGCCTGACCTCGCCCTGCGGCGGACAAGCGGTTTCACGCAGGAGCTCGATCCGGTCTGGCAGGCCGGACTGACCAGGTTGGGCCTTGCCTGGCTGGGCCTGATCGCCGCCTTCGCGGGCGATTGGGCGCGGATCTTCGACCAGTGGTGGAACAGCTCGACCTATAACCATATGCTGCTGGTGCCGCTGATGGTCGGCTGGCTGATCTGGCAACGCCGCGACGAAGTGCTGCGCCTGCGCCCGCTGTGCTGGTGGCCGGGATTGGGGGCGGTGCTGCCCCTGTTGCTGGTCTGGGTGCTGGGCGCGCTGTCGGGTTTCGACCTGCTGCGTCAGGGCGCCGTGGTTGCGCTGCTGCCTGCCTCGGTGCTGGTCATGCTGGGGCCGAAGGTTTTTGCGGCGTTGCTCTTTCCCCTGGCCTTCATGGTATTCATGGTGCCCTTCGGTGACGAGTTCGTTGCCGCGCTGCAGATGATCACCGCCGCCTTGACGATCGCGCTGGTCAAGCTGAGCGGGATCCCCGCCTCGATCGACGGCGTCTTCATCGACACCCCGGCGGGATTGTTCGAGGTGGCCGAGGCCTGTTCGGGGGTGAAGTTCCTGATCGCGATGATCGCGCTTGGAGTCTTCGTCGCCCATGTCGGGTTCCGCTCCTGGCCGCGCCGCGCGACGTTTCTGGCGCTCTGCGTGGTCGCGCCGGTGCTGGCGAACGGGGTACGGGCCTTTGGCACGATATTGGCCGCGCAATATGTCGGCGTGGAACGCGCCGGCGGGATCGACCACCTGATCTACGGCTGGGTATTCTTCGCACTGGTCATTGCTGGTGTGCTGGGCCTCGCCTGGCGCTGGTTCGACCGGCCCAGTGACGATCCGATGGTCGACGCCGCAACGATCGAGCGCTCACCGCTGCTCACGGGGCTGGAGGTCTATGCCATGCCGACATGGGGCGCCGCGCTGGCACTTGCCGGCCCGATTGCGCTGGCTCTGGCCTGGGCCAGCGCGGCTGAGCGAATGGCGGCGGCGCTGCCTGCGCAGATCACCCTTCCCGAAGTGCCGGGTTGGTCGCGGGTCGACTATGCCCCCGGATTTCCGTGGAACCCGCGCGCCGCCGGGGCCGATCACCGCCTGCTCGGCCGCTATCGGGATCGCGAGGGTCGGCAGGTCGATGTGTTTTACGCGCTCTATTCGGCGCAACGCGAAGGCAAGGAGGCTGGGGGATTTGGCGAAGGCGCGCTGCGACCCGATTCCGGCTGGGCATGGCAGGGCGATGGCGCCCCGGTCGTCGATGCCAAGAGCGATCGCCTGCGCGCTCGGCAAGGCACGGAGCGTCTGGCCGAAACCTACTATCGTATCGGAGGTCTGCTCACCGGCAGCAACGTCCGGCTCAAGCTGGCGACGATCCGCGACGGACTGCTGCTCACCCCGCGTCCCACCGCCTTGCTGATCCTCTCCAGCGAGGTTCGGGCCGGACATTCCGCCGAGGATGATCTCGCCACCTTTCGCCGTGCGGTGGTTCGCGTTGGTCCGTGGATGGACCGCATCGGCCCGGGCCGCTAGGAACGGGCGATATGTGCGGTATTGTCGGCATTTACCACCTGGCCACCCCCAAGCCGGTCGATCCCCAGCGGATCGAGCGAATGTGCGATGCCCTGATCCATCGCGGCCCCGACGGCGGCGGCGTGTGGACCGCGCCGGGCGTGGGCCTTGGCCACCGCCGCCTCTCGATCATCGATCTTGCCGGATCGCCGCAGCCGATGGCGTCGAGCGACGGGCGGGCGATGCTGGTCTTCAACGGCGAGATCTACAATTACCGCGAACTGCGCGAGGAACTGCGCGGCGGCGGAGCGCAGTTTCATACCGATGGCGACAGTGAGGTTATCCTTGCCGCGTGGCAACGCTGGGGGCCGGACTGCCTGACGCGCCTGCACGGGATGTTCGCTTTCGCAATCTACGACCTGACCGAACGCACGCTGTTCCTGGCGCGCGATCGGCTGGGGGTGAAGCCGCTGTTCTACGCCGCGCTAAGCGACGGCAGTCTGGCCTTCGCCTCCGAACTGAAGGGGCTGCTCGCCCATCCGCTGCTGCGGCGTGAGATCGATCCGCTGGCGATCGATGATTACCTCGCCTGGGGCTACGTGCCCGATCATCGCTCGATCCTGCAGGGCGTGCAGAAACTGCCAGCGGGTCATTCGCTATTGCTGCGCCATGACGCGCCGCTGCCTGCGCCGCGCCAGTGGTGGGACGTGTCCTTTGCCGAGCGTCGTCGTGGTCGCGCCGCCGATCTCGAGGCGGAGCTGCTGCACCTGCTGCGCCAGGCGGTGTCGTCGCGCATGGTCGCCGACGTGCCGCTGGGGGCATTTCTTTCGGGCGGGGTCGACAGTTCCAGCGTCGTCGCGCTGATGGCCGAGGCGGGCCGCGATCAGGTCAAGACCTGTTCGATCGGCTTCGATGTCGCCGCGCTGGATGAGAGCACTTACGCGGAACAGGTCGCGCAGCGCTTCGCCGCCGATCACCGCAACCGGGTGGTTTCGCCCGACGATTTCGATCACGTCGATGACCTTGC
>JAFEEP010000170.1 GCA_018241045.1 Pseudomonadota bacterium
ATCGCCATCGGCTCCGACCTGTGCAACATCGAGCGGATCCAGAACTCGCTCGACCGCTTTGGCGAGCGGTTCGAGAATCGCGTCTTTACCGAGGTCGAACGCACCAAGGGCAACAGCCGCCCCTTCACCAAGGCCGGAACCCTGGCCAAGCGCTTCGCCGCCAAGGAGGCATTTTCCAAGGCGGTCGGCACCGGGTTCAAGGCCGGCGTGTTCATGAAGGACATCGGCGTGGTCAACAAGCGCTCCGGCGCGCCGACCCTTGCCCTGACCGGCGGCGCGGCGTTACGCCTCGCCAGCCTGATCCCCGACAGGCACGAACCCGTCGTCCACCTGACCCTGACTGACGACCACCCCTGGGCCCAGGCCTTCGTGATCATCGAAGCCCGCCCGCTGTGACCGACAATTCGAACGAGACACCCATGCCCCACCCCGACGCGGCCGATCCGGCCGCGCCTGCCGAACCCGTGACGTCCGCAACTCGCGAAAAGGTCGACTGGATCGCCGAATTGCGCGGACTCGTATGGATGCTGCTGGCGGTGCTGGCCTTCCACAGTTTCGTCGCCAAGCCGTTCTACATCCCCTCGATCTCGATGATGCCTAACCTGCTGGTCGGCGACCGGCTGGTGGTGTCGAAGTTCCCCTATGGCTGGAACTGGGCCTCCGCCAGCTTCCACGTCCTGCCGCGCAGCACCACGCGGCTGCTGCCGGGAACGCCGCAGTATGGCGATATCGTCATCGTCGTGCCCAAGGACCGCACCGACGATCTGATCAAGCGCGTGGTCGCCCTGCCCGGCGACCGGATCGCGGTGGTCAATGGCCAGATCGTGCTCAACGGCAAGCCCGTGCCGCAGGCCGAGGTGCCGCCGGTCCAGCTTCCCGCCGATCCGCAACTGACGTGCAACGATCGCACCCCGGCTTACTACTGCTATGACACCTTCGCCGCGTTCCGCACCCGGTTGCCCTCGGGCCGCGAGGTGATCGAGCCGCCGACCCGGCAGGAAACCCTGCCCAACGGCGCGACCTATCTGATCATCAAGGACCGCTTCGATCCCGAGGTCGACAACGTGCCCGAGGTGACCGTACCCGCGGGCCATGTCTATCTGATGGGCGACAACCGCAACCATTCGGCCGACAGCCGCGTCCCCGCCTGGCAGGAGGGGCTCGACGGGCCGGTGCCACTGTCCGACATCGGCGGCCGGGCCGAGTTCGTGACCTTCTCGCTCGACGGCAGCCAGACCTGGAACCCGCTCAGCCTGTGGCGCGCCTTGCGCGAAGGGCGTAGCTGGACCAGCCTGCGCCCGGTCCACGTTCCCACGGAAAAATGATGCCCGAAGCCGACAGTCCGCCGCCCCGCCCGCGCCGCAAGGCCCAGCCCCGCACCGGGGACACAGCACCGCAGGGGCCCAGCCCGGCGGCGATCGCCGACCCTGTGCTGCGCGAGGAGGCCAAGAAGGCGGCAGTGTGGATCGGCATGGCGGTGCTGGTCGGCCTGGCGATCTATCAGGCCCAGGCCTTGCTGGTGATCTTCGGCGGTATGGTCTTTGCCGCGATGATCGACGGCGGCGCGCGGCTACTTGGCCGGGTGCTGCCGATCGGACGCGGCTGGCGAGTGGCGATGGTGCTTATCCTGGCGGTGCTGTTCCTGGTCTGGGTGGTTCTGTTCGCCGGATCGCAGATTGCGGAGCAGGCAGCACAGCTTCCCGCGGTGATCAACGTCCAGGTGCAGAAAGGCCTTCATTGGCTGGCTGCGCACGGGGCGGCGGTTGACGTCAATACGGTCCAGGGCCTGATCGAGAAGCTGCTGGGCAGCATCGGCCAACTCACCTCGGCCCTGGGCGGGGTGCTGGGCGGTTTGACCACCGCCTTCCTGATCGCGGTGCTGGGGATCTATTTCGCGGTCGAACCACAGCTTTACCGCCGGGGCTTTGCCTGGCTGCTTCCCGTCAATGAACGCGTCCGGTTCGAAGAGACGGCACAGGCGATGGGCAAGACCCTGCGCCGCCTGCTGGCCGGGCGCCTGCTCGGCATGGCGGTGGAAGGCGTCTCGACCGGCATTCTGCTGGCGCTCTACGGCGTGCCGATGGCGGCTCTGCTGGGCCTGCTGACCGGCCTGCTCGCCTTCCTGCCCAACATCGGCGCGCCGATTTCGGGGCTGCTGATGGTCATGGTCGGCTTTTCAGGCGGGACCGACATGGGGATCTACTGCATCATCGTCTATGTCGTGGTGCAGACGGTGGACGGCAACATCATCGTGCCGATGGTCGCGAAGAAGACCGCCGACCTCGCCCCGGCGCTGGTCATGGGTGCCCAGCTCATCATGGGGGCGTTGTTCGGCATCCTTGGCCTGGCCTTGGCCGATCCGCTGGTGGCGATGATCAAGATCCTGCTTGAGCACCGCTCGCGCCGCAATGAGGCGATGACGTAACAGTGGTTCGCAAGTTCCTCTATTTCATCACCTTCTGCATCGTCATCTATATTGGCGGGCGGATCGCATTGCAGTTCTATCCCGAAGAATTGACCCGGTTGAGCTTCACTCCCGGCGGCAAGTTCGAACCACAGCCGGCCCTGCCCGCCAGCGCCTATGCCGACCCGGCGATGTGGATCGTCCGCCCGGACATGGCCGGGCCGAACCCGGCGGCATGGGTGCCCGATGGCTATGCCGCTGCCACCCCCGCGCTCGACGTGCCGGTGTTTTTCGTCCACCCGACCAGCTACCTCAAGAAGGACCACTGGAACGCTCCGCTCGACGATCCCGACGCGCGGCACATCGCCGGAGTGATGGTCCAGGGCGAAGCAAGTGTGTTCGGCCGCTCCACCCAGGTCTGGGCGCCGCGTTATCGCCAGGCGACCTTCGGCGCCTTCGTCTCCGACAAGGCCGAAGCTCGCGAAGCGCTCGATCTCGCCTACCGCGACGTGGCCGAGGCTTTTGACCAGTTCGTCGCGAGCGTCCCCGCCAACCAGCCGATCGTCCTCGCCGGGCACAGCCAGGGCAGCTACCACCTCAAGCGCCTGCTGGCAGAGAAGATCAAGGGCACTCCGCTCGCGCGGCGAATCCTTGCGGTCTACGCGATCGGCTGGGTGGTCGACCGCGAACACGATCTGGCGGCGATGGGCCTGCCCGCCTGCGAGAATCCCCAGCAAACCCGCTGCGTGATCAGCTACCTGTCCTTCACCGACCAGGCCGACCTGACCATGATGCTCGACGCCTATCAGCGGTTTGCCCCGGCTTACGAAACCGGAGTGGCGCCGCAATTGCTCTGCTCCAACCCGCTGACCGGCGGCCTTGGGGGCGCGGCACCGGCCAGCGCCAACCACGGCGCTGCCGTCCCCAACGTCAAGCTGGATCGCGCCACACTGACGCCGGCCCTCGCGGGCGCACGCTGCGCGGCTGATGGCACGCTGCGGGTTGGCGAAGGCCCTGCCATGGGACCCTATGTGCTGCCCGGCGGCAATTATCACGTCTATGACTACGCCCTGTTCTGGGCCGACTTGCGGACCGATTTCGAACGACGAGTGGCGGCGTGGAAGCCGTGATCACCACCCTCGCGGCGGACTTTCGCGCGGCCTTGCCGGGCGGCGGGGCTCTGCTCGGGCTCGATCTTGGCACCCAGACCATCGGCACCGCCTTCTGCGATGGTGGCTGGCGCTTCGCCTCGCCCGGCAAGACGCTGAAGCGCGGCAAGTTCGGCGCTGACCGCGAGGCGCTGGCCGCACTGGTGCGCGAGCGTGGGGTCAAGGGCGTGGTGATCGGCCTGCCGCTCAACATGGACGGCAGCGAAGGGCCGCGCAGCCAGTCGAGCCGCGCCTATGCCCGCAACGTCGCAGCCGCGCTCAATCTGCCGGTACTGCTGTGGGATGAACGCTGGTCGACCGCCAGCGCGGAAAGCGCACTGATCGCCCAGGACATGAGCCGCGCCAAGCGCGCCGAACGGATCGATTCCCACGCCGCCGCGGTGATCCTGCAGGCGGCGATCGACGCTCTGGCGGGCGGATTTGCCTAGACTGCCAGCTCGGCCCGCCGCGCTTTCGCCTCCATCGCCACCAACCGGCTTCCCGTACCCTCCGCCTCGCACCACAGCGCGTCCTTGGCCGCCGGATCGTTTTCACGCGCCGCCAGCGCATCCCAGGCGTTGAGCCGCAGCCGGTCACTCGAGTGGCGGCGGGCGAAACGGTGTCCCAGGTCAAGCGCCTCAGCGCTGCCCAGCCCGATCGCCACCTTGAGGAAGGCCTCGGTCGGCCCGGGCGAGAGAATCGCCCCGATCTCGCGCCGTTCCAGGTCGAAACGGTACTGGTCGAGCCAGCCCTGCGCGCCGCTGGCGTGCATCACGTTGATCGAGACCGAGAGGCTGTCGGCAGGCAATTGCGCGTGAACATCCAGGTGAGCGCGATAGAGCTGGATCTTGCCCTGATCCAGCCGCGTCCGCTCGACGAAGCGCAGCGAAGGCACCGGCTCACCCCGCCAGCCGACGATCTCGCCATAGTCGACCTCGTAGTAGTCGCTCCAATAGCCCGGGCCGAAGTAGCCCAAGGTGAGGAAATCGAAGTTGTGGTCGTGCGGCATCCCATAGACGAACGAGGCCCCGCCCGAAGCGCGGACCATGTGTTCGTCCAGCGAGGGCCACAGGTTGGCACGGATGAAGAACTGGCCGTTGGGCGGGACGAGCATCACCACTTGCGGACCATAAGCGCTGTCGGGCACATCATCGCGGTGGCGCGCGGCCAGCTCCTCGATCAACAGGTCACCCAGGAAAGTCCGGTTGTTGCCCAGTCGCCGCAGCCACAGCGCGGCATGGGACAGGCTGTCCTCGTTGCGCGGATCGAAACCCGTGTCGGTTATCGCCGCGGCGCATTCGGCCAGATCGGCGCTGGCGTTGTCCTCGATCGCTATCACGCGGGGCATCGGCTGGCTCCTGCAAGCTGGGGGTAGGTTTCGATCAATTGATCGCGCAACGCTCCGGCATGGGCGGCGAGCGGATCGTTGCCATCTCCCGCGATCCGACACAGCGTGGCGAAACCCGTGGCAGTATCGAGCGCGAGACATTCGCGCAGCACCTGCCAGCGCAGCGAGGGATTGCCGCGCTCCTCGGCCATGGCGGCAAGCAGCGGGGCGGCGTCATCGCGCCCCATCCGGCCAAGCAGCGCGGCGGTCAGTTCCAGCCGACTGTCGCGCGGGCTGCTCGCGGCCTGGTGCAGCAGCGCGCCGTCGTCCAGCGCATATTCGCTGGTTACCGCGCTGCAACCGGTGCGCCGCTGCATTCGCAACAGGACCAGTGAGGACGGAACATCGTCGAGGTGGAGCGTCTCGACCAGACCGATGCGGTGCAGCGCCAGGCCGGGGCGCATTGCGATCCGGCTTCGCTCGATCGCGACGCCGCCCGGGCGCGGTCCGGCGATCGCCAGTCGTTCGGCGCGGGCGCTTCCGGCAAGCACCGCCTCCCACGTCTCGCACGGGGCAAACCGCACCGACTGCGGCGGTGCGGCGCGGGCAAGGCCACTGCCGTCGATCGCCTGGAGCGATAGCACCGTGGTACCGTGGCGCAGCAGGGTGATCGAGGCGACCGCATCGTCGCAATAGTGCCGTAGCGGCGACTGGCCGAGCGGATCGCGGGCGAGTTCGGCGAGGATCACCGCGACCAACTCCGTGCAAAACCGCGGTGCGGCATCGTGGTCGCCAGAAAACAGCGCCGAGAGCAGGGATAGGTCGTCAAGCTCCGCCCCGCTGCCCCATTGCGCCAATTCCACATCGGCGGCAGCGACGATCGGCGTGGCGCGCCAGCGCGCCAACGCCGCACCCATCGCGGCCTGGGCGCGACGCTGCGCGGCATCGTCGCTCCGCAACGCCGCAAGTTCCGGGCGGATCAGCACGCTGGTTCCGCTCCGCTCAGGGGTGGGTACATTCGTAAACGAAAACCATCATCACGATGACCGAATCGTCCTGGATGAGTGCCTGGGCCGGCTTGGCCAGGCTGCCGAAAACCCCGGTCAGGACGTCGAGGTCGGGCAACGCGGAAATGTCGATCTTGGGCAAGTTCATATGAGGTCCCCTGTCTGGACGAAGCCCCGTGCCTCGCCTTCGGGGGACATCGCGGCGGCGGCCTGCGAGAGGAAATTAAAACATTGTAATCGGTCCGCGCAGCCCGCAGAGAAGCCCGGCCATGCCCAATCCGCCCACCGAAGATCTGTTCGCGACGAAGCCCGGTTCGGACTTCGATCCGCTTGCGCTTTCCGCGCTGATGACCCGGCGCGCCCATGCCGGATGGCTCGGTATGGCCTATGAAGGTCACGGCGACGGCTGGGTCGAATTGTCGCTGCCCTGGCGCGAGGATCTGGTCGGCGTGCCCGAAACCGGGGTCCTGGCATCGGGTCCGATCATCAGTCTGATGGACAACGCCACATCGATTTCGGTGTGGTCGATGGCCAGGCGCTTCCTGCCTCATGCCACGCTCGACCTCCGGGTCGACTACGTCCGCGCGGCGGAGCCGGGCAGGAAGGTGATCGGCCGCGGCGAATGCTACAAGCTGACCCGCACGATCGCCTTCGTCCGCGGCATCGCCCATGACGGCGATCCCGACGACCCGGTCGCGCACGTGATCGGCACCTTCATGGCAACCCACGGAACCTACCTGTGAACGGTCTTGAGCTTCCGCCCTATGCCGTGGCGCTGGGGATCGGCATCGATCATGATGAGGACGACAAGCCGGTACTGTTCGTCGACTTTTCCGAACGCATACTTGGCCGTCCCGGCTTCATCCACGGCGGCGCACTGAGCGGGCTTATGGAGATGGCCGGGTTCGCCGGGCTGCGCGCCGAACTGGCGCAACGGGGAGAGCCGCAGCGGATCAAGCCGGTCAACGTCCAGGTCGAATTCATGCGCGGCGGAACCGAGCAGCGCACCTTTGCCATGGGCCACGTCACCCGCGCCGGACGCCGCGTCGCGCTGGTCAATATCGAGGCGTGGCAGGACGACCGGACCAAACCGATCGCTCTGGCCCAGATGAAGTTCCTGCTCAGCCCCGCCGGAGAATGACTGTCAGACCCGGCGCCGGATCGACCGGCTGACCGCCATCGACGCGTGCCGCGTCCGCGCGGCTGCGGGCCAGGATTGCCGGGGTGATCGCACCATGCAGCACGATCCGATCGGCCTGGCCCAACCACCGCGCCTGACGCAGGGTGAGGTCATCTGGATCGTCGCTATTGAGGACGATTTCGACTGTTTGTGAAGGCATTGAACCCGCTTCCTCAAGCCACGCGGAAACCCGAACCGCCCCGCCGTCGGCCATTGGATCGAGGATGCCCCCGTCGGTCAGCGCCGCATCGAGCGCATGGCGGCGCTCCCCCGCATCGGGCCAGCGGCGGCGCGCAGCCTCGCGCGCCTGGAACAGCGTCGTGGCCAGCGCACCGAGCGAGACCGGGAGCAAGGCCTCGAGCCGCAGCCGTAGCGCCTTGGCCAGTCCCGCCGATGCCCCGCCGGTGCTCACCGCGATAAGCACCGGGTCGCGATCGAGGATACTCGGCAGGGTGAAATCGCACAGGTCGGGGCGGTCAGCGACGTTGACCAGCACCTCGCGCGCCTTGAGCCGCAAGACCGCCGCCTCGGGATCGGGCATGGCAACCAGCGCCAGATGGGCATCGCGATCGTCGGCACCGACCACGATCCCGCCCGCGCGCTCGACCAACCGCCGCTTGGCCTATGTCGCCTCGCCCTCGCCCAGCACGATCACCGGTTGGCCGGCAATGCGATGGA
This sequence comes from Pseudomonadota bacterium, assembly GCA_018241045.1. GTDB lineage: Bacteria > Pseudomonadota > Alphaproteobacteria > Sphingomonadales > Sphingomonadaceae > Novosphingobium. The sequence continues at coordinate 7,745 of JAFEEP010000170.1, forward strand.
ACAGGGGCAGGCTGTGCATGAGTTCAGTCCTTGAGGAAGTCGGGCACCCGCTCCGCCGCGCTGATCGCTTCGGGGACAATGCGGTCGGCAACCACCGCCCACCTGTCTCCATCGACCATCACCTCGGCGACGAAGCCGCGGCTGTTGTAGCTTGAAGCCATGGTCGCGCCATAGGCCCCGGCGGTGCGGAACACGGCAAGGTCGCCCGCCTCGATCGCGTCGACCTCGCGGTCCATGGCGAAGGTATCGCTGGTTTCGCAGATCGGCCCGACGATGTGCGCGGTCATCTTGTGGCCGCTGGGTTCAACCGCATCGAAATCGTGCCAGGCGCCGTACATTGCCGGACGGGCCAGGTCGTTCATCGCCGCATCGACCACCACGAAGGGGGTGTTGTTGGAGCTGCGCTTGACCCGGATCACCCGAGTTAGCAGCACCCCGGCGTTTCCGGTGATCACCCGTCCCGGCTCGAACATCAAGGTGACGTCCCAGCCTTCGGTCACCCGCGCGATCATCCGGGCATATTCCTCGGGCGAGGGGAACACCTCGCCCGCGCGATAGGGCACGCCCAGCCCGCCGCCAAGGTCGGCGTGAGTCACGGAATTGCCGTTTGCGCGGATCTCGGCGATCAGTTCGCCCAGCTTGACGAAGGCGTCCTCGAGCGGTTGGAGGTCGGACAACTGGCTGCCGATGTGAACCGCAACGCCGCGCATATCGAGCCCGGGAAGCGCGGCAAGGCGCGCATAGATCGCGGCGGCGCGGTCAATCGGCACGCCGAACTTGTTCTCGGCCTTGCCGGTCGAAATCTTGGCATGAGTGCGCGCATCGACATCGGGGTTGACCCGCAGCGCGCAGGGCGCCGACAGGCCGCGCTCCGCCGCCAGCGCAGCCAGTTCGATCCCCTCTTCCTCGCTTTCGAGGTTGAACTGGCCGATCCCCGCTTCAAGCCCCTGGATCATCTCGCGGTGCTGCTTGCCGACGCCGGAAAAGACGATATCGCCGGCGGGCATCCCGGCGGCGAGCGCACGGGCCAGTTCTCCCCCCGAAACGACATCGGCCCCCAGCCCTTCGCGCTGCATGACATTGAGCACGGCCAGGTTGGGGTTGGCCTTGATCGCGAAGGCGATGTGGACCCTGGGCAGGATCGCCAGGGCATCGCGGAACACCTGGGCGTGGCGTTGCAGGGTGGCGCGCGAATAGACGTAAACGGGCGTGCCGACTGCTTCGGCAATCACGCCCAGCGGCAGGTCCTCGGCGTGCAATACGCCGTTCCTGTATTCGAAATGGTCCATGGATTCAGGCTTTCACTTTCCGGGAGGGGGCAGGTCGAACGGATCTTCGGCACGGTCCTCGGACCGTTTTCGAAGCTCGACGCTGCGTTCCGGGGCAGCCTGGGGCGTGGGTTTGAGCAGAACGTCCGCGTCCGCCCGGGCATCGGCGCCATAGGCTGCGACCGGCAAGGTCTTGCCCGCGGCTGGCTTCAACGGCGCGGTCTGCCCGCAGGCAGCAAGCGCAAGAGCAGCAGCAAGGACAACGAGACGGCGCATCGGCACGATCACTCCAGGCCAAGATCGCGGCGCGCCTCGGCGATTCGAGCCCTTACCTGTTCGGGCGCCGTTCCGCCATAGCTGGCGCGCGAGGCAACCGAGGCGTCGACCGACAGCGCCGCAAAGACCCGCTCGTCGATCCGCGCATCAATTGCCTGAAGGTCGGTCAACGGAAGCTGATCAAGCGCCACGCCCCGACTCTCGGCCAGCTTGACCGCTGCACCGGTGATGTGGTGCGCCTCGCGGAACGGCACGTTGGCCTGACGCACCAGCCAGTCGGCGAGATCGGTCGCCGTGGCAAAGCCCAGTTCGGCCGCGGCGCGCATCCGCTCGGTGCGGAACCGCGCGCCATCTACCATGCCGGTCATCGCCGCGAGGCACAGGGTGAGCAGCCCTGCCGCCTCGAACACCGGCGGCTTGTCGTCCTGCATATCCTTCGAATAGGCCAGTGGCAGGCCCTTCATGGTCATCATCAGGCTGGTCAGGCACCCGGCGATCCGCCCGGCATGACCGCGCACCAGTTCGGCGGCATCGGGGTTCTTCTTCTGCGGCATGATCGAGCTGCCGGTCGAGAGGCTGTCGGGCAGGACCACGAAGCCGAAGGGCTGGCTCGCCCAGATGATCATCTCCTCGGCCAGCCGCGACAGGTGCAGCGCGCTCTGGGCCGCGGCCATCAGGTAATCGAGCGCGAAGTCGCGGTCCGACACGGCATCAAGGCTGTTGCGGGTCGGCTCGGCAAAGCCCAGCGCCTTGGCCGTTGCCCGCCGATCTATCGCAAAGCCGGTTCCAGCCAGCGCCGCCGAACCCAGCGGGCACTGGCTCGCCCGGCGGTGCGCGTCGACGAAGCGCGACCGGTCGCGGGCGGCCATCTCGTAGTAGGCCATCAGGTGATGCCCCAGGGTCACCGGCTGCGCGGTCTGCAAGTGAGTGAAGCCGGGCATGATGCTCTCGACGTGCTCCTCCGCGCGCGTGACCAGCGCCACCTGCAAGGCGCCCAGCGCGGCGTCCGCCTGAAGGCAGGCCTCGCGGACCCACAGCTTGAAATCCGTCGCCACCTGATCATTGCGGCTGCGCGCCGTGTGAAGGCGCCCCGCCGGCGCGCCGATCAGTTCAGCCAACCGGCTTTCGGTGGTCATGTGGATGTCTTCAAGATCCCAGTTCTCCGGGACGCCACTGGCTTCATATTCCGCCGCGACAGCATCGAGCCCGGCGGAAATCGCCGCCGCATCGTCGGTCGTGACGATGCCCTGCGCGGCGAGCATGGCGACGTGGGCCTTGCTGGCGCGGATGTCCTGCCGCCACAGCGCCTTGTCGAACGGGATCGAGGCATTTATCTCGCGCATTATGGCGCTTGGCCCCTCGGCAAAGCGTCCGCCCCACATCGCATTGGAACCGCTCTTGCTGTCTTCCCGCTCGCTCACCGCTGCAATCCTTGGCCTGGCCCTGCTGATCGGGGGGTGCGATAGGCAAAGCGGCGGAGAGGCGCAACCGCAAGCGTCAGGTGGCGGCGGCCCGGCCCCGCTCGACGGAGTGATCAATCGCGCCCATCGCGGCAGCGTGATGCCCGACTTCACGCTCAAGGACGCCAGCGGCAAGGAGCTTCGCCTCGCCAGCCTCAAGGGCAAGCCGGTGCTGATCAACCTGTGGGCGACCTGGTGCGCGCCCTGCGTGGCGGAACTGCCATCGCTCAATGCGCTCGCCCAACAACGCGGCGATAGCCTGCGGATCATCACGGTCAGTCAGGACATGGCCAAGCTGGAAACGGTCGCCCCGTTCCTCAAGGACAAGGCCCCGCTGCTCCAGCCGTGGCTCGATCCCGAGGGCCAGTTGACCACCTTCTACGATACCACCATCCTGCCGACCTCGATCTACTACGACGCTCAGGGGCGCGAAGTCTGGCGCTATATCGGCCCGCGCCACTGGGACCACGGCAACGGCGCTGCAATGTTGGCAGAGACGATTCAGTAGGTGGCTGCGTAGGCGTTCGGAAACGCAGCCTTGAACCGTGCGAGGCGCGGAACGTCCCATGCCTGGATATAGGGGTGGTTCGGGTTCCGGCGCATGAAGTCCTGGTGGTAGCGTTCCGCCGGGAAGAAAGCCCCGCTCTCGATCCGCGTCGCCAACGGCTTGCCGAAGGCGTGGGCCTTGTCGAGCGCGGCGACATAGGCCGCAGCGGTGGCGCGTTGCTGGGCATTCTGCGGGAATATCGCTGAAC
>JAFEEP010000171.1 GCA_018241045.1 Pseudomonadota bacterium
GCCAAATGTCTTTCCAAACTCTTAAGTCCCGCTGCCGATTATCCGGCGGACAGCGTGGTCGAAATCTTGTCGAGCACACCCTGGAACCCCAGGGCCTGGGAATTGCCGAGCTGGCTGAAGGCGCCGATGCAGGCGATGGCGATCAGTGCGACCAGCATCCCGTATTCGATCGCTGTCGCGCCACGTTGGTTTCGCGCCAGCCGTTGCAGCACAGACTTGATCATCGGTTGGTCCCCCGGTGCTCCGAACGAGCGTCTGGCCAAGAGATCGCATCACAGCCTTACCAAAACGTTTAGACGGGCGAGCGAAGTGCAAAATAATCCGACAATCATTCCGGTCGTCGCTGCTGCATTGATCAATCGTGAGGGGCTGGTGCTGATGCAGCAGCGCCCGCTGCACAAGGCGCACGGCGGATTGTGGGAGTTCCCTGGCGGCAAGGTAGAGCAGGGCGAAACCCTTGAATCGGCACTTGTCCGCGAGATCGCGGAAGAGCTGGCAATTGCGCTCGATCCCGAATCGCTCGCGCCGCTGACCTTCGCCGCGCGACGCGACCAGCCGCATGTCGTGATGCTTTACACCTGCCGACGCTGGGTCGGCGATCCGGTCGGGCTGGATGCGGCTGAAATCGGATGGTTCGCCAGCGAGGCGCTTTCGGCGCTCGAGATGCCGCCGCTCGACGTGCCGCTGGCGCTCGCGCTTCATCAAGCGCTGGAAAGGGCAAATTAGACGCTTGCCAAGCGCAGACGTGCCCCCTATGTGCGCCACTCCAACGCGCCCGTAGCTCAGCTGGATAGAGCATCAGACTACGAATCTGAGGGTCGGACGTTCGAATCGTTCCGGGCGCGCCATTACAAAAACGGCCCTCCGCAAGGAGGGCCGTTTTTGTGTCTGCGCTTCGTAATTGCCGCGGACGGTCAGGGTCGACGTGTGCGGACGCCTAACCCCCGATGGATGCGAGATGCGGCGTTGCGCCGCTGTCGCCCTGGTGCAAGCGGTGCGCCAGGGCCTTGGTGGCGGTCAGGGCCTTGATCCGGGCAATCAGGTCGTTCTGCTGGTCGTCCGATTGCAGCAACGGGCGCAGGTCGATCCCCGAATCGCCGAACAGGCACAGGTGCAGCTTGCCCCGCGCCGAGACCCTGAGGCGGTTGCAGTTTGTGCAAAAGTCCTTTGAGTAGGGCGCGATGATGCCGATCCGGCCTGGTCCTGACGGCGGCGCGTATTCGATCGCCGGGCCTGCTCCAGCGACGCGGGGCAGGGCGCTCCAGCCCATGCCCTGAAGACGCCGCGTCATTTCTGCTCCGGCGACGTGGTGGTCCGCGAAGAATTGCGGATTGTCGTTGGTGCGCATCACCTCGATGAAACGCAGGCTGAGATCGTGTTCGGAAACGAAGGCGATGAAGCGTTCCAGCTCGTCATCGTTGATCCCTCGCATCAGCACGGCGTTGAGTTTGACCGAACCGATCCCGGCGGCTCGCGCGGTCGTGATCCCCGCAACTACGTTGTCCAGCCGATCATGACCGGTGATCGCGGCAAAGCGTTGCGGATCGAGCGAATCGATGCTGACGTTGAGCGCGCCGATTCCGGCGGCGACGTAATCCCCGGCACACTCTGCGAGGCGATAGCCGTTGGTGGTCATCGCCAGCCTGCGGATGCCGGGCACGGCGGCGACTGTGCGGGCAATCTCGATCAGTTCGGGGCGCAGACTCGGCTCGCCGCCGGTCAGCCGCACCTTCCACAGGCCAAGCTGGGCGAAGGCGGTGACCAGGCGGCGGATCTCGTCGACCGACAGTTCCGCGGGTTGGCCCGCCTGCTTGCGATAGCCGTTGGGCAGGCAATAGGTGCAGCGGAAATTGCACACATCGGTCAAGGACAGGCGCAGGTATTCGAAGCGCCGACCGTGGCCGTCGCGCAGCTCTGGCGGCGTGATGCTCACTGGACCAGTGGCCCGTCCGCGACCGCGAGCGCGATGCCTTCGATCTTCGCCTGCGAGGCCAGCAGGCTGAGGTACTGCGACACCGCACGGCGCCAGCTCGCCTCCTCGAGGTATTGGCCGATCTTGTCGCGAACAAGTTCGAACGGCAATTCGCGTGGTTCCTGCCGCCGCCCGGCGCGGATCACGTGGACTCCGAAGCGGGTCTTGACCGGTTCGGGGTAGAGCTCTCCCTCGCCCAGCGTGAACAGTGCCGCCTCAAACTCGGGAACGGTCTGCCCCGGCCCGATCTGGCCGAGATTGCCGCCCTGTTCCTTCGACGGGCAACCCGAATGGCGCTGCGCCAGCTCGGCGAAGGCGGCGGGCTCCTGCTGCAGGCGGCGGATCGTGGTGCGCGCATCCCCCGTGGCGAGGCCATAGGCCAGGCTGTCTTCGGGCGAGGCGGCGAACAGGATATGTTCGGCCTCGACCAGGGGCGGTGCGACGAAGCGGGCGCGATGGGTGTCGTAATAGCGCTGCGCGGTGGCCTCGTCCGCCTCGGGGATGCGGATCTGCGATGCAAGCAGCGCCTCGATTCGCGAATCCTCATCGGTCAGAGGGCGCCCTTCGGGATCGGACAGGGGCGTTGCCGCGATCTCCAGTCGATCGGCTTCGTCCAGCAGCAGGCGGCGCACGACCAGTGCCTCTGCCGCCGCGCCCCAGGCCGCCGCGGCGTTAGCGGCCGGATGGTTCTGCACTTCGGCTGCGATCGACTGGGACGTGATCTCGTGCCCGTTCACTGCCACGCGAGGGCGTTCCATCAGCTCAACCATGGCGCGGGTCCAACTTGCGCGAGCGCACCACCTGGTATCCCGGCCGCCACAGGTAACGCACCGGTGCGGAGAGCATATGGACGAGCCGGGTGAAGGGGAACAGCAGCAGGATCGTCAGCCCGAGGAACAGGTGCAGTTTGAACACCAGCGCGGTGCCGTTGATCGCCTGATAGACGTCGGGCTTGAAGGTGAACACGCCCTGCGCCCAGACCATGAACTTGAGCATTTCCTCGCCATCGAGGTGCTGGGCCGAGATGGGAATGGTCGACAACCCCAGGCCAAGCTGCACCCACAGCAGCAGGATGATCAGGTTGTCGCTGGTGCTGGATGCGGCGCGAACCCGCGGATCGAAGAAGCGACGGTGGATCAGCAGCGTCGCGCCGACGATCGCCATGACCCCGGCAATTCCGCCGGCGGTCATCGCCAGGAGTTGTTTGGCACCATGCGGCACGCCCAGCGCGTCCCAGATGGCAATCGGGGTGAGCAGGCCGACGAGATGGCCTGCGAAAATCATCAACACCCCGACGTGGAACAGCACTGACCCGACCATCAACTGCTTGCGGCGCAAGAGCTGGGTTGATCCCGCGCGCCAGGTGTAGGGCTCACGGTCATAGCGGATCACGGTTCCGACCACGAGCGTGGCAAGCGCGATGTAGGGATAGACCCCGAACAGAAGGTGATTGAAGAAATCAGCCATGAGCCTGGCTCCTGGAAAGATCGGACGTCTGGAAGCGGGCGACGAGGGCGGCGGCCTGCGGACATTCGGCAGAGCCTGGGGCGGCAGGCGCATCAAAACGTACCTGTTCCTCCTCCCACGCCTTGTCGAGTTCGGCGAGGTTGTCAGGGTCGTCCGGTGGGGCGATCGCGAATGCTTCACCGCCGGCCCCGGCAAGGTCGGCAAGAACCCGCATCGGCGCGGCCCACGGCGCATTCCGTTCCTCGAGTCGCTCGGCCAAGGCAGAGAGGATCACACCGGGTTGGGCCAGTTCCTCCGTTGCCTGGGCGGGCGGCAGGACCGAGAGGTATTCAAGGAACAGCGGGAGATAGTCCGGCAACTCGCTCGCTGCGATTTCCAGCCCCTGGGCTTCATAGCGGACACGAAGATCCACCATCGCCTGTCCCCGATCGCGGCTTTCACCGTGAACGTGCTCGAACAGGTGGAGCGAGACCGCTCGCCCGCGATCGAACAGCGCGACATAGGCCTCCTGGCTGTCGAGCAGGTCGTCGTCGGCAAGACGGTTGAGCAGCGGAGCCAGGCTGGCACGCTGGTCCGGCGAGAGCACGGCATCGGCGTCCAGCGCATCGGCCAGTTCGCCGATGGCTTGTTGCACCGCCTCGTCGGGATAGCGCAGCAGGGTAGAAAGGACGCGAAGGGTCAGGCGCATCAGAACACCTCCGTCGGGGTTTGCAGTTTCTTGCGCGCAGGAGCGCCGAACAGGTTGGTGTCCGACGATCCACCCGAGCAGCCGTTGCCGAAAGTGAAGCCGCAACTTCCGCGTTCGTCGTAAATATCCTCGGCATCTTCGCGGTGGCCGCTGGGGATGACGAAGCGGTCCTCGTAATTGGCGATGGCCATGACGTGGTACATCTCCTCGATCTGCTCGGGGGTCAGGCCGACCTCGCGGGCGATGTTCTCGTCCAGCACGCCGCCAACGGTCTTGGCGCGCATATAGGCGCGCATCGCCAGCATCCGTTCGAGCGCGTCGACCACCGGGGCCTCCTTGCCCGCGGTCAGCAGGTTGGCGAGGTACTTGACCGGAATGCGCAGCGAGCGGACATCGGGCATCCCGTTGTGCGCGGCGATCTTGCCCGCGCTGGCCGCCGCGTTGATCGGTGAAAGCGGCGGGACGTACCAGACCATCGGCAGGGTGCGGTATTCGGGGTGGAGCGGGAAGGCGACCTTCCAGTCCATCGCCATCTTCCACACCGGCGAATGCCGCGCAGCCTCCAGCCAGTGTTCGGGAACGCCATCCTTGCGGGCCTGTTCGATTACCGCCGGATCGTTGGGATCAAGGAAGATGTCGAGCTGGGCTTGGTAGAGGTCCTCGACGTTGGCGGTGCTTGCCGCTTCTTCGATCCGGTCGGCGTCATAGAGCATCACGCCAAGGTAGCGGATCCGTCCGACGCAGGTTTCCGAACAAACCGTGGGCTGGCCCGCCTCGATCCGGGGATAGCAGAAGATGCACTTCTCGCTCTTGCCGGTCTTCCAGTTGAAATAGATCTTCTTGTAGGGGCATCCCGAAACGCACATCCGCCAACCGCGGCATTTTTCCTGGTCGATCAGGACGATGCCATCTTCTTCGCGCTTGTAGATCGAGCCTGAGGGGCAGGCCGCGACGCAGGTCGGGTTGAGGCAGTGCTCGCACAGCCGCGGCAAGTACATCATGAAGGTGTTCTCGAACTCGCCGTAGATCTCCTTCTGGACACCTTCGAAGTTATAGTCGGCGGAGCGCTTCGCGAACTCGCCCCCCAGGATTTCCTCCCAGTTGGGGCCGCCCTCGATCTTCTCCATCCGTTCGCCCGAAATCAGGCTGCGCGGGCGCGCGGTGGGGAAGGCCTTGCTTTCACCCGCCTGCTGCAGGTGCGCGTAGTCGAAGGTGAACGGCTCGTAGTAGTCGTCGATCTCGGGCAGATCGGGGTTGGCGAAGATCTTCGCCAGCAGCCGCCACTTGCCACCCATGCGGGGCTGCAACCGGCCATGCTTGAGATCCCAACCGCCATTCCAGCGCTTCTGGTTTTCCCAGTCCTTGGGGAAGCCGACCCCGGGCTTGGTTTCGACGTTGTTGAACCAGGCGTATTCCATGCCGTCGCGGCTGGTCCACACGTTCTTGCAGGTGACCGAACAGGTGTGACAGCCGATGCACTTGTCGAGGTTCAAGACCTTGCCGATCTGGGCGCGGACCTTCATGCTGCGTTCTCCCCTTCGGCCAGGGCCCCTTCGAGCCAGTCGACCTTTTCGAGCTTGCGGACGATGACGAATTCGTCGCGGTTGGAACCCACGGTGCCGTAATAGTTGAAACCATAGGCCTGGTGGACATAGCCGCCGATCATGTGGGTTGGTTTGAGGATCGTGCGCGTCACCGAATTGTGAATCCCGCCGCGCTGGCCGGTCAGCGGCGATCCGGGCACGTTCACGATCTTTTCCTGGGCATGGTACATGAACAGCGTGCCCTCCTTCATGCGCTGCGAGACGACCACGCGGGCGACCAGCGCGCCGTTGGAATTGAAGGTTTCGACCCAGTCATTGTCGACCAGCCCGGCCTTGGCGGCGTCGACCTCGCTCATCCACACGATCGGCCCGCCGCGCGACAGGGTCAGCATCAGCTGGTTGTCGGTGTAGGTCGAATGGATGCCCCACTTCTGGTGCGGGGTGATGAAGTTGAGCACGACGTGCTTCTGCCCCGCCGCCTTGTCGAGCATCGGCTTGACCGCCTTAGTGTCGATCGGCGGACGATAGACGCACAGGGCCTCGCCGAAGGCCAGCATCCACTTGTGATCCTGATAAAGCTGCTGGCGCCCGGTCAGGGTACGCCACGGGATCAGTTCGTGGACGTTGGTATAGCAGGCGTTGTAGCAGACGTGCTCGCTCTCCAACCCCGACCAGGTCGGCGAAGAGATGATCTTGCGCGGCTGGGCCTGGATGTCGCGGAAGCGGATTTTCTCCTCCTCCTTGGGCAAGGCGAGGTGGGTGTGGTCGCGCCCGGTGATGTGCGACAGCGCCGCCCAGGCCTTGACCGCAACTTCGCCATTGGTTTCGGGCGCGAGCATCAGCAGCGTTTCGGCGGCGTCGATCGCGCTGTCGATCCGGGCCATGCCCTGGGCCGGCCCCCCCTCAAGGACAGTGCCGTTGAGCGCGCGCAGATTCTCGACCTCAGGCACGGTGTTCCAGCCGATCCCCTTGCCGCCATTGCCCAGCTTTTCCATCAGCGGGCCCAGCGCAGTGAAGCGCTTGTAGAGGTTGGGGTAATCGCGTTCGATCACCGCGACCGTGGCCATGGTCTTGCCGGGGATCGGCTCAACCTCGCCAAGGCCCCAGTCGGCGACGTCGAAGGGCTGGGCCAGTTCGTTGGCGGAATCGTGCTGGATCGGGGTCAGGACCAGGTCCTGCTCGACGCCCAGAACCTCGGGCGCGATCTCGGAAAAGGTCTTGGCGATCCCCTTGTAGATTTCCCAGTCGCTCTTCGATTCCCACACCGGATCGACCGCCGCCGAAAGCGGATGGATGAAGGGGTGCATATCCGAGGTGTTGAGATCGTCCTTCTCGTACCAGCTCGCGGTGGGCAGGACGATGTCGGAATAGACGCAGGTGGTCGACATCCGGAAGTCGAGCGTGACCAGCAGGTCGAGCTTTCCTCTCGGCGCATCATCGTGCCACTTCACTTCCTTGGGCTTCTGGGCACCCATTTCACCCAGATCCTTGCCCTGGACGCCGTGCGCGGTGCCAAGCAGGTGCTTGAGAAAGTATTCGTGACCCTTGCCCGAGCTGCCCAGAAGGTTCGAGCGCCAGACGAACATATTGCGCGGCCAGTTGGCTTCGTCATCGGGATCGCGGCACGACAGTTCCAGATCGCCGGACTTGAGCGCCTGGGCGACATAGTCCTTCGGCTCCATCCCCGATGCCATGGCCGCCTTCGCCACTTCCAGCGGGTTGGTCTTGAGCTGCGGCGCGGAGGGCAGCCAGCCCATCCGTTCGGCGCGGACGTTGTAGTCGATCAGGCTACCGTCCCAATCGCCCTTGGGCGCGGTGGGGGAGAGGATTTCCTCCACCCCCAGCGTTTCGTAGCGCCATTGGTCGGTATGGGCGTAGAAGAAGCTGGTCGAGTTCATCTGCCGGGGCGGGCGGTTCCAGTCGAGCGCGAAGGCCAGCGCGGTCCATCCGGTCTGCGGGCGCAGCTTTTCCTGTCCGACATAGTGTGACCAGCCGCCGCCCGACTGGCCGACGCAGCCGCACATCACCAGGAGATTGATGATCCCCCGGTAGTTCATGTCCATGTGATACCAATGGTTGAGGCCGGCCCCGAGGATCACCATCGACTTGCCGTTGGTGGCTTCGGCATTGGCCGCGAATTCGCGCGCCACGGTGATGATGTGATCGGCCGGGATGCCCGTGATCTTCTCCGCCCAGGCCGGGGAGTAGGGCGTCATGTCGGCATAGTCGCGAGTGACGTATTCGCCCCCCAGACCTCGATCGAGCCCGTAGTTTGCGCAGAGCAGGTCGAACACCGTGGCGACATAGGCATTGCCATCGACGAGTTGCATTTCCCGCACCGGAACGCGCTTGACCAGAACCTCGGGATGGTCGGTGCCCTCGAAGTGATCGTGCTCGCGCCCGCCGAAATAGGGGAAGGCCACGTCGACCACCTCGTCGTGGTCCTTGTCGAGGATCGCGGTCAGGCGCAGCGAGACGTCCGCGCCCTTGCCGTCCTTCTCCTCGAGGTTCCACTTGCCCACTTCGCCCCAGCGGAAACCTGCTGATCCCGACGGGGCGACCACTTCGTCGCTGGCCTCGTCGATCGCGACGCATTTCCATTCGGGGTTGTTCGTCTCGCCCAGCGCGCCGTCAAAATCGCTGGCGCGCAGCAGGCGCTCGGGCACCAGCCGGCCATCCTGCTCGACCAGGCGGACCAGCATCGGCATATCGGAATAACGGCGGCAATAGTCCTCGAAATAGGGCACCTGCCGGTCGAGGTGGAACTCGCGCAGGATGACGTGGCCCATCGCCAGCGCCAGTGCCGCATCGGTCCCTTGCTTGGGGTTGAGCCACAGGTCGGCGAACTTGGTAGCCTCGGCATAGTCGGGACTGACCACCGCGACCTTGGCCCCGCGATAACGCGCCTCGGTCATGAAGTGGGCGTCGGGGGTGCGAGTCTGGGGAACGTTGCTGCCCCACAGCATCAGGAACCCGGCGTTGTACCAATCGGCGCTTTCGGGAACGTCGGTCTGTTCGCCCCACGTCATCGGGCTGGCGGGCGGCAGATCGCAGTACCAGTCGTAGAAGCTCATGCAGGTCCCGCCGAGCAGCGAGAGATAGCGCGAGCCCGCCGCATAGCTGACCATCGACATCGCCGGAATCGGGGAGAACCCGATCACCCGGTCGGGGCCATATTTCCTGGCGGTATAGGCATTGGCGGCGGCAATGATCTCGTTGACCTCGTCCCAGGTCGAGCGGACGAAACCGCCGTGACCGCGAATTGCGGTATAGCTCTTGCGCTTGGCCGGATCGGCCTGGATCGAGGCCCAGGCGGCGACCGGGGACAGGCTTTGCCGCGCCTCGCGCCACAGGCGAATCAGCCGCTTCCGGACCATCGGGTACTTCAGCCGCTGGGCCGAATAGATGTACCACGAATAGCTGGCCCCGCGCGGGCAGCCGCGTGGTTCATGGTTGGGCAGGTCAGGGCGGGTGCGGGGATAGTCGGTCTGCTGGGTTTCCCAGGTGATGATCCCGCCCTTGACGTAGATCTTCCAGCTGCACGAACCGGTGCAGTTCACCCCGTGAGTCGAGCGGACGATCTTGTCGTGCTGCCAGCGTTGGCGATAGCCGTTCTCCCAGTCCCGCGCCTCGGCGGTGGTGACGCCGTGGCCGTCGGAAAAGGCCTCCTTCTTCTGGCGGAAAAAGGTCAGGCGATCGAGCAGATGGCTCATGCGGCGGCTCCTTGGGTCGTCGGGTTTGAAGGGGTGCGGCCACGCTCGATGTCATGGAGCAGGCCGCCGCGGCGGGCATAGACCCACCAGGTCAATGCGGCGCAGGTTACGTAGAAGCCCAGGAAACCAAGCAGGGCGGGTTGCGCCGATCCGGTCAGCGTGATCGAGCTGCCGAAGGTCTTGGGAATGTAGAAGGCGCCATAAGCGGCGATCGCGGAGGTGAAGCCGACGATCGCGGCCGACTCCTTCTCTGCCTGGCGGGTCGCAGCGGCAGGGGCGAGGCCCGGTTCGAGGCGAGGGATTTCCAGCCGCATGATGTTCGGGATCATCTGGAAGGTCGAAGCGTTGCCGACCCCGGTGACGAAGAACATGAAGACGAACATTGCAAGGAAGCTGTTGAAGTCCTTCGCTTCGAGGAAATGCGCGACGCCCAGCGTTCCCGCGATCATCGCCAGGAACACCCACAGGGTAACCCGCGAACCTCCCCAGCGGTCGGCCAGCCAACCGGTCGACGCGCGGCTGATCGCACCGACCAAGGGAGCAATCCACACGTACTTCAGCACCTCGACCTCGGGGAATTCTTTCTTGGCGAGCAGTGGCAGACTGGCAGAGAAACCGATGAACGAGCCAAAGGTTCCCGTGTAGAGCCAGCACATCAGCCAGTTGTGCTTGCGCTGGAAGATTACCGCCTGCTCGGCGAAGCTCGCCTTGGCGTCGGCAATGTCGTTCATCCCGAACCAGGCGAGCAGGCTGGAGGCGATGATGAACGGCACCCAGATGAAGCCGGCGTTCTGTAGCCACAGATGCGCGCCGGTCTTGGCGGCGATCTGCGGATCGCCACCCAGCACGCCGAACACGCTGCTGGTGATCACCATCGGCACTACAAACTGCATCACCGAGACGCCAAGGTTGCCGAGCCCGCCGTTGAGGGCGAGCGCGCTGCCCTTGCGCGCCTTGGGGAAGAAGAACCCGATGTTGGCCATCGACGAGGCGAAGTTGCCGCCGCCAAAGCCGCACAGCAGGGCCAGCACCAGGAAGATGAAGTACGGGGTGTTCGGGTTCTGTACGGCATAGCCGATCCCGAAGGCGGGGATCATCAGCGATGCGGTGCTGAGCGTGGTCCATAGCCGCCCGCCGAAGATCGGGACCATGAAACTGTAGAAGATGCGCAGCGTTGCCCCAGACAGGCCGGGTAGAGCGGCCAGCCAGAACAGCTGGTCCGTGGTGTAGTTGAAGCCGATGAGAGGAAGCTTCGCGACGACCACGGACCACACCATCCACACCGCGAAGGCAAGCAGCAGGGCGGGGATGGAAATGAACAGGTTGCGCCGGGCGATGCGTTCGCCGGTAGATTCCCAGAACGCGGGGTCTTCGGGCCGCCATTCGGTCAGGATCTTGCCCAGGCCGGCCGGGCTGTGACGCTCGGCATCGTGCAGCTCGATCATTTCCGGGAACTGGGGCAGGGTGCGCCGGTCGATGCCGCTGGCCTTCTGCTCCATCTGGCGGATCGCGAAATGCATCCAGGTGAGCGCGATGCCGACCAGCAGGAACAGGACGGCGAAGCAACTCGTCCAGATGCCGGTGAGATCGCTGACCGCACCGAACACGATCGGCAGAATGAAGCCGCCCAGGCCGCCGACCAGGCCGACCAGTCCGCCGACCGAGCCGACGTGATCGGGGTAATAGACCGGGATGTGCTTGTAGACCGCCGCCTTGCCCAGCGACATGAAGAAGCCCAGCACGAAGATAGTCAGGACGAAGGGAACCAGGCTCATCGAGGTCGAGAAGGTGATGTCCCCCTTGATCCCGTGAATGGTGTAGTCCGTCTGCGGATAGGACAGCATGAACAGCAGGATCATCGAGACGCCGAAGGTCGTGTACATGATCCGCCGCGCGCCATAACGGTCC
>JAFEEP010000172.1 GCA_018241045.1 Pseudomonadota bacterium
CGGCGCATCGCGCAATTGTTCCAGTCGCCGCCGATGAACTCGGCTTCGCTCAGGTTCGCGCCCGAGAAATTGGCGAACGGTCCCCGGCAGGACTGCCAGACCGTACCTTCGAGCTTTGCCCCCGCAAGATCGCTGCGCCGCAGGTTGCAGCGTTCGAAGCGCCAGCGGGTGAGGTCGAGCCCGGAGAGGTCGGCCTCCTCAAGGTCGCAGTCGATGAGTGTACGCCGCCCCTTGCCGATCAGGCGCTCGATGTCGCTGCGCGCCAAGGTGGCGCCTGCGATGGGCTGCGAAGCGAAGAGGTCGTCCATCACAGGACCGGTAGCGCGGCATATGCCGCCACGCCAGCAAGCCGCGGGCGACCTCCACGGTTGTGCAGCGGCAGGCTGGAGGCGTCCGCTCGGCAGGCTTGCCGCACCCGCACGGCTATCATAGTCTGGGCCCAGCGCGCCCATCCGGGGCCGCGTCAAACAAAGGAGATGCGCGAGAGGTCGAACGGGCAGCGTCGATCGCGAGAAATTGGAGATACCCCAATGATCCAGCGATACCGTGTGCTCGGCCGCAGCGTGGCCGAAGGCGATGAACTTCAGCCCGTCTTGCGCGAAGCCTACGAGCGCAAAAGCCCGGTCCATTGCGAATGCCGCAAGGGAACCGAACTCCCACTCTACATCTCGCACCGGCAGAATGGCTACGTGCTGGCGCGCTGGCCGGGCTCGGGCGCGCGTCATGCGACCGCCTGCGATCACTACGAAGCGCCAGACTATCTCACCGGCATGGGCCAGGTCCGTGGGTCAGCCGTGCTCGACGATGAGGCGAGCGGCGAGACCAGCCTCAAACTCGGCTTCCCGCTGTCGCGCGGGGCCGCCCGGCTCGCGCCCGCGGCACTCACCAACGACAAGCCGACGGTGAAGTCCTCCGGCCAGAAGCTGTCGATGCGGGGGCTGCTGCACGTCCTCTGGGATCGGGCGGAGCTCACCCACTGGCATCCGAAGATGGCGGGCAAGCGGACGTGGTTCGTGGTGCGCCGCGCGCTGCTCGAGGCGGCGGCCAGTTGCCGGGCGAAGCAGGAAGCCCTGCCCCACGTGCTGTTCGTGCCCGAGAGCTTCAAGATCGAAGAGAAGGAAGAGATCCGGGCCCGCCGCCGCGCGGCCCTCGCCCGGGTCTATGCGTCGCAGGGCGACATGATGGTCGTGGTGGGCGAGATCAAGGAGATCGTTCCCGCGCACGGCGCGGAAAGAATCGTCCTGCGCCATGTCGGCGACATGCCCTTCGTGATGGACCAGGACATGGCGCGGCGCTTCCACAAGCGGTTCGCGGGCGAACTCGCGCTGTGGCAGGCGCAGGATGGGCCGAACAGCAAGAGCGGCCACCTGGTTCTCGCCGGCTCGTTCGCGCGGCGGCGCGAAGGCACTTTCGACCTCATCGAAGTCGCGCTGATGCCGGTAACGTCCGAATGGCTGCCCTACGAGACCAGCGACGAGCGCTACCTTGTCGGCAAGGCGGTGGCGGAGAAGCGGCGCTTCGTGAAGGGCCTGCGCGTCAATCTCGACACCGATACGCCGATCGCCAGCCTCGTGCTCAAGGACACCGGCGAGGAAGGCAGCGCGATCCACATCCATGACCGCGACAACGAGGTGGCGGAACCGCTGGAAGCGCTGCTCGCCGGGCAAGGCGTCGCGCATCTGCTGTGGAAGGAAGGCGAGCCGCTCCCGGCCCGCGTCAGCCGGCCACCGCGGCGCAGCTGGGACGCGCAGCAGGCCGCCTGAGCAGGCTCAGTCGTCCGATCGGGGCAGCGGTTTTGTCGGCAGCAGGTCGATACGCCGGGGCGTGTCACCAATTGCCCGCAAGGCTTCGAGCCGTGCGGCGACCTCGCTTTCGTGCTGAGTGATCTCGATGCGATTGAGACCGACGATGGTCCAGACCGCGAGTTCGGGCCGCTCGGTCACGTGGACCGAGTAAGCGATGGGCAGCTTGTCCGGATAGAGCCAGAGCAGCAGCACCGGCAGCGCGGCGAGGTTGGGTTTGCCGCCCGTCGCCGCGAGCGTCATCACGCCACGCTCGCGGTCGTAACGGCAGGTGATCCCGAGCGGCTGCGGGTGCCCGGCAAGGCCGAGGATCGTCTCGCGTGGGCGAGCGCCGAAGACCGCGTCGAGTTCGGCCGGGGGCTCGGCCTCGGCGTTCTCAGCCATTTCGGCGAGGAACAGTTCGACCGCGGCGAAGCGCGCGGCTTCCTCGCGGGTGCAGGCAAGTTCAAGAGTGAGCGTGATCGAGGACATGGCTGGGACTTTCGTGTTGCCGCGCGCCGACGCGTCCCGTTGCCAAGGCAAGGCATAGAACGGCCGGAAGACACGGAATTGAACGGATCAGAGGACGAGGTGGCGCTCTACGTGGCCGCGCGCGCGAGGCCTCTGGAGGTTGAAGACGGCGACGCCGTGACTTGCGGCTATCCGCAGCGCCTGCCCGGTGCCGCCCGAAGCCTCGCCGTCGGCGGTCCAGCACAGCACGAATTCCGCAGGGCTATCGAGGCACGCCCCCAGCACCTGGAACACGTTGCGGGTGTGGAGCGCCTGGACGAACGCCGAGAGCCCGGCGAAGGCCGGATGGTGCGCGGCGGCGATGGTGCGTGCCCTGCCCCAGAGCTCGGCGCCGAGGGTGTCGGGATGGAACTCGCTTGCCGAACCGCGCCAGCCCGGCACGGGCAGGAAGATCTGCGCATCGCGGCCGGCTCCGCGCTCGAACGCGCTGTCGGCGCCGATCGCGTGGCCCGTGCGCAGCACATAGCCGCGTTTGGTGAGCGCAAAGGCGGCGCGGGTCATCAGGCTGAGGATCTCGGGCGGCGTCGCGCGCGCACCGATCCCGGAATAGAAGCGAAGCATGGACTAGGACTCCCTTTAGGAACGCCCAGCTCCAGCCCCCTTCCCTTACCCGCTGTCGGCGGCAGCGACCGTGCCGGAACCGTAGGCGGCCAGCAGGTTGCGGTGGAGCACCGCGTTCTCAGCGGGGAAGAAGCTGCCGTCGGCGTTCGCCCGGGTGATCTGGAGCGCGGCGGCTATAACCTCGCGGAATGGGCGCATGACGGCGCGCGAGCCGTCGTAGGTCACGGGCTGCGGAAATCCCGCCGCGATCCAGGTGGCGGGTTCAACAAGATCGTCGAGCCAGGCCTGCGCGTCTTCGGACAAGGGCAGTTCCGCCGAGACCAGCCACAAGGTCCGGTATGTCCCAAAATCATGGGCATTGGCGACCAGGGCAAAGCCGAGCGGCAGCGGCGGCTCGCCATTGATGGCAATGATTGCGGCCTTGTAGGCGAGCAGTTCGAGGGTGTTGGCCTCGGCAAAGTCCGCGCATTGCCCAAGCTGCGCGCAGGGCTCATCGGCGGGACCGGCGCCGAGTTCGAGGATCCGGTGCCGGCTCATCGCGCGGCCTCCTTTGGACCATCCGGGTACCAGGCGAGTTCCACCGCGTCCGGATGGGCGACGTCGAACTCGGCGATGCGCGCATGGGTAATCCACGTCGCGCGATCCCTGAGCCCGACATAGCCGCCGTAGAAGCGGCCACCGGCATGGACGAACTGGGCGTGGATGTCTTCGCTCACCGCCTCGGTGACGAAGAAGCCCGGCACTCCCGCGATGTGCGCCGGCGGCAGGACGCCGAGCATGTCGTCGAAGAAGGCCTCGCTCACCCGCGACAGCGGGAAGCGGGCGAGCACTGCCTCGCGCGAGGCGGCCAGGACGGCCCCATCAGGTACGGTCATTGGGCTCACCTTCGGTAACGACAAAAGGCGGGATCGATACTTCTGCTCGGGCCATCGCACGCTTGAGGTCGCGCAGCCGCGAGAAGTCGCCGATCCATGATTTCGAGAAGAGAACGGTACCCTCTTCGTTGGCGAAATAGCTGCGCGGAGAACCGGCACCGTCGAAGACAACGATTTCCGGATCGAAGGCTCCCACGCAGCCTCCTGACCAACGATGGAAATGCAGGCCGTGTTCCATACAGAAATCATCGACTTCGTCGATCAGCCCACCGTTGAGTTCCATGCCATAGAGCTCCAGCGGCATCGCTTCGGGTAGTGCGGCAGGATCGAACGGTTCGCCATCCCACTCGGTCCGAAGGTCATAGTCGGCAATGTGCCGGGCAAGTGTGGCAAGCTGTTCGCGTGGCAGAATACCGCCAATTGTCATGTGAACTGAGGCTCGGTCGCCCATGGGCTAGGTCCTTTCGCTTGGGTCTGATCCGACCGGCGAAGCCCCCCTCCCCTCAGCCTGACGTCGCTGCGGACCTTCCAGCGCCCCAACGCTCGGCTGTGCGATCGACGGCGAGTTCATCGGGACAGGTCTGGCACAGCGCGAAGGCTTCGGCGGGCGTGCCCGCGAGCCACTGCTCCCAGTTCTCTTGCGCGAGGACGACGGGCATGCGGTCGTGTACCTCGGCCATCTGCGCGCAGCCATCGACCATGACCATCGAATAGGCCGCGCCCCACTCCTCGGTCGGGCGCCACAGGCCTGCAACCGCGAAGACTTCTTCGCCCGCCAGCGAGTACCAGGTCCGGGTCATCTGGCCCTTGATGCCCTCGGCCTCGGCCCAGGCGGTGACGGGGATCAGGCAGCGCCGGCGCTCGAAGCTTGGGCGCCAGAACGAAGTCCCGAGCTTGTCCTCGCGCGCGTTGTTGACGGGCTTGGGCTTAAGCGGCTGACCGTTCCTGCCCTTCAGGATCAGCGGGAACCCCCAGGTCATCATCCGCGTCTCGCCCTCGGCGACGACGAGGCCGGGATAGCCGGGGTAGACCTCGGCGGCGAAGTTTGCGCCCTCGCCGCTGCGCGCGCCGAACAGACGGGCGATTTCCGCAGGGGCCTTGGTCATGCGGTACAAGTTGCACATGCCTTGATGCTCGGCGGACCGCCCTCCCCTGTCAATCGGGACAAGCAGCGGCACCAGCCACCTTGCATTTTTGTTCCCTCTATGTTCACTTAGGGGCATGGAACGAATCGATACGTCTGCTGTTGCGCATGCGATCCTGGACGCCCCGGGCTGGGCGCGGGTCGGGATCACAGCCCCAAACTCGTGCCTGCGCGAGGATGCCGCGCTCGAACTCGCGCGCGTGATCGCCGACGCGGTCGATGCGCCGGCGAGGGTGCCGTCACCGGAGCAATCCACCCTGCCGCTCTGACACGCACCTGCTCAGCCCGCCGGGCGGGCCAGCAGCGCCTCGATCTGCGGATCGAGCAGAAATCC
>JAFEEP010000173.1 GCA_018241045.1 Pseudomonadota bacterium
AATTATTTGATTATATGATATTAAATAATGACACTTTGCCGCGTTCCGTATGGCATTCCGTGATCATTTCGGCCAAACTCTGACGCGGCGACGAATCGCCTCCGGCAACAGTTCGATGGGTGCGTGGAGTGGACGACAAATCTGTCCGGATCGAAGTTCCCGCCCGGGCGCGCAAACAGCCCCGGCAGGACCGTTCCGTCGCCCTGGTCGTGGCGCTGCGCGAAGCCTGTCTGGAGATCCTCGAACAGGAGGGGCGTGAGGCGCTGACCGTCCACGCGATCGCCGATCGCGCCGGTGTGGGCGTCAGTTCGATCTACGAATACTACCCCACGCTGGAGGCGCTGATCGCCGAGGTATTCGGCGCCATCCGGCTGGAGCTGCGCCACGGCGCGATCGAGCGGCTCAATGCCTTGCCCGCCGACGCGGCGCTGGCCGACGGGATCGAGGAAATCCTCATGGTTGCGATCGAATTGCTCGATCGCTGGATCGCTATCGACGCGGATTTCTTTGCCAAGTTCGCCCGTTACGATGAACTCGTGCGGCTCGACCTGATTTTCGCCGAGAAAACCCCCGCTGCGACAATCATCGACAGCCTGTTCGAGCGGTTCGCTGCCGAGATTACCGTACAGGATACTGAAAAAGCACGGTTCTATATGCACCAGTCATTGCTTGCGCTGATGCGCGCCACTGCACTGTTGCGTCCTGAATACCTGCACGAGCGCACCACGATCCAGATGATGGGACGGATGTTCAAGGCACTGCTGACCAAGCCGTGATCAGGCCGACCGCGCCGCCAGGCGTTCGCCGAACGACAGCATTTCACGCGCAGTGCGCAGCGGGCGCTCGAGCATCGGAACATGGCCGGCATTTTCCAGGACCACCAGTTCCGCACCCGCAATCTGCTGGTGCTGAAACTCGGCAGCGCTGACGTGGAGCAGATCGTCCGACCGGCCCCACATGATCAGCGCGGGAACCGCGATTTCGCCCAGCCGTTCGTTGAGCGGCCGCTCCACCGCATCCTTCAGGATCTGATCGAATATCCGCCGCTGAATTCCGTGTCGATGTGACAGGTGCGCCACAATCGCCCGCCGCGCGAGCCACGGCAGCGGCGGCGGCTGGTGCATCAACAGTGCGAGCAAGCCGCTGACATCCTCGGCGGATTGGACCTCGAACAGGTCGTACCCGGATTTGAGCGACTCCTGCGCAACGGTATGCTGCGGACCATCAACACCCGCGTTGTTGAGCAGGAACAGTGCGGAAACAACGTCCGGCGCATCGAGTGCTATGGTCAGCGCGATGAACCCGCCCATGCTGTTGCCGCCAAGGCTGCATGACTTGATCCCCAAGGCGTCGATGAACTGCACCACGCGGTTGGCCTGCTCGCCGATCGAATAGTCGCCCTCACGCACCAATCCGCTCTCGCCAAAGCCCGGAAGATCGGGACAGATCACGCGATAACGCCGTGCCAGCAGCGGCGCGACGAGCATCCAGTTATCCTTGCTGCCCGCAAAGCCGTGGAGCAGGACCAGTGGCTCACCGTCGCTGGGGCCAGCCTCGAACCACGACCAGCGAACCCCGTGGACCATCCGTTCATGCGTCGCGACCCCGGCCGTGGCGCGGGCGAACATCCGCATCAGCGAATAGGCCGGTCGTACAAGCGGACTGGCGCCCAGCAATTGATCCAGCATGGTCAGCTCGCCACATCCAGCCGGGCGCGCAGATCTGAAAACTCGGCGATGATCATGTCCTTCAGGACGCCGACGTCGGGCAGCATCACCCTTTCCGATGTGATCGAGAAACTCATCTGCCCATTGTAGCTGAGGATCGAGAGGAACAGCCCCATGTTGTTGGCCAGCGGCCCCATGGCGTAGTAATTGGTCAGGCGCGCACCGTTCATGAACAACTGGGTCTGCGGTCCGGGGACGTTGGAAATCAGCACATTGGCCTGCCGGATCGCGATTTGTGAGGTCGACATCATCCGGGCGATGCCCGCCAGCGTGGCGCCGGGGATGTGCCGCGACAGATCGGTCATGATCCGGGCGCTAAGGCCGGTCTTGGCCTCCTTTGCGTCTACGGTATGGGCACGGATCGCGCGCAACCGTTCGACCGGATCGGCGATCGTCGTCGACAGCTTGAGCGTCATCGCCGAGATATTGTTGCCCTGCGTTTCGGCCTGCTTGCCGCTTTGCCGGGCGTTGATCGGGGCGATCGCCACCAGGCTATCGTTGGGCAACTCACCATGGGATTCGAGATAGCGCCGCAGCGCACCACCGCAGATCGCCAGCACCACGTCGTTGATCGTCGCACCGTCGACCAGCTTTCGCAGCGCGCTGATCTCCGCCAGCGGAAAGGTTGCCGCGTCGAACATCTTGTGGGGCGAGACAGTGTCGTTGAAGCGGGTGACGGGGACGCCCGCAGCCAGTTCGCCCACCGGCTTCTTCAGACTGTCCTGAAACGCCCCCAGGATGTTGGGCATGAACGTCATTGCGGTGCGGGCAAGATTGAACGGCGAGCGCATGTTGGCAATTGCCGCGCGGGTGAGCACTTCCTCGAGCGCCGGGCGGCGCCCCGGTTCCGCGGCCTCAGCCGGAAGGGTGATAGCCGGTGTTCCCGCCGCATCGCGATCGTTCAACGCGGCGAACATCAGCGCGCCGGCAGTACCGTCGATCGCGCTGTGGTGGACGCGATGGAGCAACGCATAACTGCCCGGCGCAATTCCGGGAATCCGGTCCAGGCCCTCGATCACGTAGATGTCCCAGAGCGGCCGGTTCATGTCCATAGGTCGGCTGAAGTGCCGCGCGACCTGGATGCAGAACTGGCGCCAGTCGCCCGGTTCCGGCAGCCGGACGTGGCTCATGTGCGCTTCAAGGTCGAAGTGTTCGTCCTCGACCCAATAGGGGTGATCGAAATCCAGCGGTAGCCGGTACAGCTTGCGGCGGAACACCGACGAAGCCCCCATGCGCGAGCGCACCTGCTGGACGATGTCCTTGAACCGCACCTTCCCGCCGGGCGCGGTCGAGGGATCGTATATATATATCCCCATGATGTGGGTGTGCTGGTCACCGGTCTGGAAATAAAGGAACTGCGCGTCCTGTGCGTTCAGTTGCTGGACCATCGAACTGCCTGCCTGCTTGATACCCGCCCCGGTTCAGGGCGCGACGAGGTTGAATTGCGGGTTGAACACGGCCATCCACGACATCAACTCGGCAAATCGCCCAGCGTTCCCGCCGATCTTGACCGCGCCCGCAGCCACGGCATCGGTGAGCGAAATTTCGCGCAGGTTGATCCGGTCGAGGGTCGGCTTGTCCATCGTCACCGATACGTCAGCCGACGCGCCGCGCGCGCCCTCGCGCCAGGTCAGCACCCCGTTGCGCACCGTGATGGCGAACCTCTGCCCCGTATCCGGGAAGGTCCAGTCGAGGGTCATGTCATGCCCCTGTGCCTTGTCTGCATCGAGCCGAACGGCGAGCAGGTCGAAATACATCTGTGGCGTCAGCGCACGGACCATGTCGCCACCACGCGCCACGAGGCCCTGGCGCACGCCATTGCGCAGCTCATAGGCCCCAGAAAGATACATATTCCGCCAGATCGCGCTTTCAGCCTGATAACCAAGCTGTTCGAGCGTATCGGCGAGCGCGGCGCGCGCCTCCGCATCCTCGCCCGCAGCGAAGACCAGCTGCTTGCCCAGCTCCGCCGCCCAGCGATAGTCGCCCTTGCCGTTGGCCTCCTTGACCAGCGCCAGCACACGATCGCGCCCGCCCAGCGCGGCAACGTACCGCTTCGCCTGGTCGACCGGCGCGAGCGGATCGAGGTTGGCCGGGTTGCCGTCGTAGAACCCAAGATAGCGCTGATAGACCGCACGGCCGTTGAAACTTGTCGTGCCGTAGTAGCCCCGGTTGGCAAATTTGTGCTGGAGCGTGCCCGGCAGGGTCCGCATCGCATTGCCGATCTCGTCCAGCGTCTGCCCCTTGTTCATCAGGAACAGCGCCCGATTGTTGAAAAAGGCATACATATCGCGCGCATCGGCGAGATGCGTGCGAAGCCGCTCGGCACCCCAGACTGGCCACAGGTGCTGGGCGATCAGCACGTCGGACCGGTCACCATAGCGGACCAGCGCGGCGTCGAGGTACTGTGACCATGCCTTGGCGTCACGGACCTGCGCACCGCGCGGGGTCAGCACGTTGTGCATCGTGCGCACGGCGTTCTCGGCCATGTCGAGTACCCGTTCGCCCGGCAGGTAGAAGTTCATCTCCGCGGGGGCTTCGGTTCCCGGCGTAGTCTGAAACTCGAACTCCACCCCATCGATCCGCCGCGTTTCGTATGGCCCGGCAATTTCGACCGTGGGCGCGATCAGTCCGGTTTCGCCCAACCCGCCGCCGCTCAATCCGATTCCCGCGCCGAGTTGCCCGCTGGCCGAGCGTTCGATCATGGATCCGCCCTGATACTGCGCGCGGCGCAGCATCGCGGTTCCGGCCATGACGTTTTCGCTGATCGCTTCGTGCAGGAAGCCCTGCGGGGCGATAATCGCGACCTTGCCCGCCTTGACGTCGGCTTCATCGACCACCCCACGCACGCCGCCGAAATGGTCGATATGGCTGTGGGTATAAATCACCGCGACCACTGGCCGCTTCGGCCGGTGCTTGAAGTAGAAATCAAGCGCGGCCCGTGCCGTTTCGCGCGTGGTCAGCGGATCGACCAGAATCAGGCCCTGATCGCCCTCGATTACGGTCATGTTTGCCAGATCAAATCCGCGCAACTGATAGACCCGGTTTCTGACCTTGAACAAACCCGCCACCGCATAGGAAGCGGCGTGTTGCCACAGACTGGGGTTCACCGTTGCCGCGGGGTTGTTTGCCTTGAGGAAGTCATAGTCCCGCTCATCGATGATCGTCTCACCGCGCAGGTTGAGGATCCGGCCGGTGAATTGCTCGATCAGCCCCCGCCGAACCGCCCCGACATCGGCCGGATCCTCGCTCGGCAACGTTCGGCCCTCGGCGGCGTTCGATGCGATGGTTGCGGCGCTGGCGGGCTTGCTCGACTGCTGCGCCAGCGCAGGGAACAGGGAACCGGTGGCAAATGCGAGGCAGGTCGCGGCCAACCAGGTCGCTGCCGATATCCGGAATGGTGCCATGATCGTCTTGCTCCCTGCGAGACGGTGAGAGTGCGCCTCTGCTGGCGGCCTCGCCGAAGACCGGAGCCCCCCCGGCCTTCGTTCAAACGCCCGTTCGTGACAAAGCCGGTCAGGCCCGCGCGAAGATGCCGATGTGATCGATCGATTCCTCGGTACCCCAGACGCCGCCGCCGTTGACCTGCAGGCCGATCCGCGCCCCTTCGACCTGGCGCGGGCCGCATTCGCCGCGAAGCTGCTGGACGATCTCGAAGATCTGGCCAAGCCCGGTGGCGCCGATCGGGTGGCCCTTTGATTCAAGTCCGCCCGAGGGATTGATCGGCAGTTTGCCGCCGATCGTGGTATCGCCGCGTTCGGCCATGGCACCGCTATCGCCCGGCGTGCACAGGCCGATGTTCTCGGAAATCGTCAGTTCGCCGATCGATGCCGCGTCGTGCAGTTCGGCAACGTCGACATCCTCCGGTCCAACGCCCGCCTGCTCATACATCTGGCGCGACAACTGCACCGATACGTGGAGGTCGAAGTTGTGCGGATCGTGCTTCGAGGCCGAACGCATACCCGAAGCCAGCACCTTGATCGCGCGTTTGCGGTCAAGGCCCAGCCGCTTGAGACCCGCCTCGTTCACCAGCACCGCCGCCGCCGCGCCGTCGGAGATGGGCGAACACATCGGCAGGGTCAGCGGATAGGTGATCGGCGGCGCGGCCAGCACTTCCTCGATCGACATGGGGTGACGGTATTGCGAGCGTTCGTTGTGGACCGAATGGCCGTGGTTCTTCGACGCCACCGCCGCGACCTGACGCTGGGTAACGCCGTAACGCGCCATCAACTGCCGCCCGAACCCTGCATAGACGTCCATGAACGAGCTGTAGGGCTTGTCCGAGGTCGATCCAGGTGGCGGCACGATGTCCTTGCCCAGTTCGATGATCGCCGCGGCATTGGTTTCGCGGGTTTCCAGATCCCAGGCGGAATCGAAGATCCCGAACATCTTCTGCTTGTCGGAGTAGTACATCTTCTCCGAACCCACCGCGAGGCCGACGTCGGCCACGCCCGAGCGCAACTGGCTGATCACCAGGTTGAAGGCGCTGCTGGCCGAGGCGCAGGCCGCCTCGACGTTGAAGATCGGGATCCCCTCGATCCCCAGCGGAAGCAGGGCGACCTGCCCGCGGATCATGTGCTGACCGTCGAAATGGCCCTGGCCGGTATTCCCGAAGGCGGCCACGCCGATATCCTTGCGGTCGCAGCCCGCGTCCTTGAGTGCGTCTTCCACCGCCAGGGCAGTCAACTGCTTGACCGATTTGTCCATGTGGCGCCCGAAATGGGTCATGCCCACGCCCACGATGTAGATGTCCTCGGCTGCCATAATCATTCGTCCCTTGCTTTCGGCCTTGCGCCATCCGCTTCTGGACGTGAGTGCTAAGCGACCAGCCTCCTCGCGTTATCCCCCCTTGTGGAGGGGGTGGGTCAGAACACCACGACCTGCCGCACCGCCTGGCCGTGGTGCAGCCGGTCGAAACCCTCATTGATCTGTTCGAGGGTCAGCGTCCCGCTCAGCAGTCGTTCAACCGGCAGGCGGCCTTCGCGGTAGAGCTCGATGTAGCGCGGGATATCGCGCGACGGGACGCATGATCCCATGTAGCTGCCCTTCAGCGTCCGCTCCTCGCCCACCAGCCGGACGATGTCGACCGGCAGCGCCGATCCGGCGGGGGGCAGCCCCGCGGTCACCGTCATGCCGCCGCGCCGGGTCATCTCCACCGCGCCTTGAAGCGCGCGGATCGATCCGGCCATCTCGAAGGCGAAGTCGGCCCCGCCACCGGTTGCCGCCCGCACCTGATCGACGCAATCGGGATCGGCGGCGTTGACGGTGTCGGTCGCGCCCAGATCGCGCGCCAGGGCCAGCTTCTCGTCCGACAGGTCGACCGCGACGATCCGCCCCGCCCCGGCAGCCCGCGCGCCCAGCACCGCCGCCAACCCGACGCCGCCCAGTCCGACCACCGCCGCGCTCGATCCCATCGTCAGCCGCGCGGTGTTGACCACCGCGCCAACCCCCGTCAGCACCGCGCAGCCGAACAGCGCGGCAACGACCATCGGAATATCAGCCGGAACCGGAACGACCGACCGGCGCGAAACCACCGCCCGCTCGGCAAAGGCGGAGACGCCAAGATGGTGGTGAAGCATTTCGCCGTCATGGCTGAGGCGGCTCTCGCCAGAACTCAGCACCCCCGCACCGTTGGCCAGTGCCCCCGGCTCGCACAGCGCCGGCCTGCCATCGGCGCAGGGCAGGCAGTGGCCGCAATTGGGCATGAACACGGTGACCACATGATCGCCCGGCGCCAGGTCGTGGACACCGGCGCCGACCGCTTCGACCACTCCGGCCGCCTCATGTCCCAGGATCATCGGCAGCGGTCGCGGCCGATCGCCGTTGATCACCGACAGGTCGGAGTGGCAAAGCCCCGCGGCCTTGATCGCCACCAGCACCTCGCCCGGGCCGGGAGGCGCCAGTTCGACCTCGCCGATTTCGAGCGGGCCGGTCTCGGCATATGGGGCACCGACGGCGGTGCGTCGCAGAGTTGCGGCCTTGACCAGCATTGCATCGATCCTTTCGCGAGAATGCCGCCACGCATGAACGCTGCGGCACGAATATACCACCCCGTCGCCTACTCTTTGCCGGGGCCTGCACCACTCCCCAAGCAGAGGGGGCACCCCCCGTCCCGAGGGGTCGAAGCATTGCACCGGCCTTCATATCCAAGCCTCATGAACGTCGCGCAAGCCTCGCACCTGAATGCATTCCTGCCTGTCGATCCGGCAGGCACGCCACCGCCGCCCGGTGGATCGGTCGAGATCGCGCCAGGGGTTCGCTGGCTGCGCATGAGCCTGCCGGTCGAACTCAACCACATCAACCTGTGGGCGCTGGACGATGGCGCGGGCTGGACGATCATCGATTCGGGGATCGACCATCCCGATGCGCGATCGGCGTGGGAACGGCTGCTGCGCGATGATCTGGGCGGCAGGCCGGTCACCCGGGTGATCGCGACACACCTCCACCCCGACCACGCCGGATTGGCCGGTTGGCTGGTCGAGCGCTTTGATTGCCGGTTGTGGATGGCGCGATCGGAATACCTGATGGCCAAGGCCTACGCGGCGAGCACCGGCGAGGAACCGGCATTCCGCGACCTGTTTTTCCGCGCCGGGTGGCAACCGCACGAAATTGACGCCCTGGCCACGCGACGGCGGACGGTCGCCGGGTTCTATTCTCCCTTGCCAGGCAGCTATCGGCGGTTGCGCGATGGCGACAGTCTGCAGATCGGTGGCAGGCGCTGGTCCATCATCGCAGGCGGCGGCCACTCTCCCGAACATCTCTGCCTGCATTGCCCCGAGCTTGGCCTGTTCATTTCCGGCGACAAGGTGCTGCCGACGATCTCCTCGAACATTTCGGTCGATCCGACCGAGCCGGATGGTGATCCGCTGTCGGAATGGTTTGTGACCCTGGCGCGAATCCGCGCGGCGGTTCCCGCTGACGTTCTGGTCCTGCCCTCGCACGGCGGGTGCTTCACCGGGCTGCACCGCCGGATCGACACGCTGGTCGCCGAACAACGCCTCGCCTTGATCCGACTTCGCGCGGAATTGGCCGTGCCAAAACGCGCAGACGAAGTGTTCGGGACATTGTTTTCGCGCCCCATTCCGCGCAACAATATGCCCCTGATGGGACTGGCGACGGGCGAATCGCTCGCCATGCTCAACCACCTGATCGCCACGGGTGACGTCGTCCGTAGCGAAGGCGCGGACGGGGCGTGGCGCTATCACTCGGAAGGCACCGCTTCACCATGAACCGCACCCCTGCACCCAGCCGCGCGGACTTCCGCATTGCCCGGACCCTCGCGACGCGGTGGGAGGACAACGACGTTTACGGACACGTCAACAACGTGGTCTATTACAGCTGGTTCGATACTGCGGTGAATGCCTTCCTGATCGAACGCGGGCTGCTTGATCCCGACGATGGCGCGGTCATCGGCCTCGTCGTTGAAAGCGGCTGCCGCTATCATCGTGCGATCAGCTTTCCCCAGAATGTCACGGCGATGATCCGCGTCGGGCACCTCGGCTCCTCGAGCGTCCGCTACGAAATCGGCCTGTTCGATGACGGCGCCGAAACCGCCGCGGCGGAAGGCCATTTCATCCACGTCTATGTCGACCGGCAAAGCCGCCGGCCAAGCCCCCTGCCCGCGCAATGGCGCAGCGTTCTGGAACAGTTGCAGTGATCGGCATAGTGGTTCGCAAATCCGGAACGGCGCTCGCGACGGTTCCAGTATTCTAATTTTATTTCTATTTATCAATATTTTGTGAGTTATATCGCGTTTCCGAATCCGGAGCGTGATCGCGTGAATCTCTGGCAAGGTTCGGCACACGCAAACATCGAACCAAAGGAATCGATGATGAAGCCGGATGCCAGCATCAGCCTCGATGGTCGCGAAAGCGACACCCTGCCAGCCAATGCCCTCGGCGGCTTCGCGATCGGGGTTGCGGGTTGTGACAATGACCTTGGCGCCGCGATCGCTTTGCATCTGGCGGACTATGGCGCGCAACTTCATCTCATCGGCGCCGATGCGGCCAGGCTGCAAAATCTGCGCTCCGCGATCACCGCGCACTGGGGGCGGGCAACAATCGACACTTCCCGGCAAGCCGAACTCGGCGCACCTGATCTTGCCGAGGCAATCCGCAGTTTCCTGCGTCCGGTGAACACCTCAACGATCGCGCAAGACAAGCCAGACAAGCCGCAGAAATTGCAGCTCAATTGCATGGTTCATGCGTGTTTGTCGGGGCACGATGCCATTCAGTTCCTGCGCGGCGATTTAGGCGAGCAACCGCAAGCGCCAACCATTCTGGTCGTGCCGCAATGCGACGCAAACATGCGGGCGGCGCTTGAACAGACCACAGCGCAAAAGGGCGATTGCGGCATTTTCGTCCTGCTGCTGAACCATCCCACACAGCATGCACGGAATATGCGCGCGCTCACCATGCTGACGGCGGTCCTTGTTTCACCGGCCGGCCTGCTGCTCGGCAGCCAGTGCTTCACCGCAGAGGCGCTGGCCGATGCGAACATTTCCGTCACCCAACTCTACCCCGCCATGACGGTCTGCGCTCCTTCCGCGGTTCGGCGCGTCCTGCACTGACGCCAAAGCGGCGGAAAACGGCGGGCGAGGCATCGAGCAGCGACCGAGCCACTTTCACCGCACCGCTTCGCCCGACGTCAGGGCCAGCGCAGGCCGAAAAGCTTGCCGCGAAGCCGGATCAGATGCTCGCGCATCAAGGTTTCGGCACCGGCGGGATCGTGCTGGCGAATGGCGTCAACCACATGTGCGTGTTCGACGTCGGTGTCTTCCTTCGGCCCTGGCTCTTGCCCGAATACCTGGTCGATGCGCTGGTCGAGCGTGAATTCCATCTGGGCCCGCAGCGTATCGTAAAGCGTCAGAAGCAGATTGTTGTGGGTCGCCTGGGCAATGGCCCTGTGCAGGCGTTCATCAAGGCGCTTCCATTGCAGCATCGACGGTGCCAACTTCATATCTGCAAGGCAACTATCCATCTCCACCAGATCTTCAGGTGTCGAATGAATGGCAGCTTGGGCGGCGAGTTGGGGTTCGAGCGCCATCCGCGCTTGCAGGACGTCATCGACGCTGAACGAAGCCGCCGTCGCTTTGCCCTCAACCAGCTTGCGCGGTCCGACAAAGGTGCCCTTTCCGACATGACGCCAGATCGCGCCTTCGCTCTCAAGCCGCTTGAGCAGGGTGCGCAACCGCCCGCGCGAAACCCCCAGTTCCGCACTGAGCCTGGGCTCGGGCGGCAGGCGATCCTCGCCACGCTCGACCGTCTGGTCGAGCAGAGTTCGCAGGCGTGCCAGATCACCCTCAATCACCCGATCTATCCCCTCGAAGGCACCGATCCGTCCAATGCGCCAGCCCTTTGGGCCAATCAACCGGATTGTCCGGCAACACTTTGCCGATCAGGCGATGGTGCGACCGCGCCTCAACCTGGCCCGAGGCCGCGACATCAAATCCCGCCCAAAGCAACGTATTTGGTCTCAAGATATTCCTCTATGCCCATTTCAGAGCCCTCGCGGCCAAGGCCCGAGGCCTTGACCCCGCCAAACGGCGCCACCTCGGTCGAGATCAGCCCTTCGTTGACCCCGATCATACCGAACTCGAGTCCCTCGACCACGCGGAAGATCCGGCCGACGTCGCGCGCACAGACATAGGCGGCAAGGCCGAACGGGGTGTCGTTGGCCAGCGCGATGGCCTCTTCCTCGGTCTCGAAGCGGAAGATCGGCGCGACGGGGCCGAAGGTCTCCTCGGCAAAGATCAGCGCGTCATGCGGGACATGGCTGAGCACAGTCGGTTCGAAGAAGGTGCCGCCCAGCGGATGAGGTTTGCCTCCTGTCAGCACGCGGGCGCCTTTGGCGACCGCGTCGACGATGTGTTCCTCGACCTTCGCGACGGCGCTTGCATCGATCAGCGGGCCGATCGCCGCATCGGGTTGGGTTCCTTCGGCCACCTTGAGCCCGGCCGTTTCCTCGGCAAGTCGCCGGGCGAATTCATCGTGAACCCCGGCCTGGACAAGAAAACGGTTGGCGCCGATGCACGACTGGCCGGAATTGCGGTACTTGGCGACCAGCGCGGCCTTCACCGCGGCGTCGAGATCGGCATCGTCGAGCACGATGAACGGCGCATTCCCGCCCAGTTCCATGCTGGTCCGCTTGATCGTCGGCGCACACTGCGCAAGCAGCAGCGCGCCGATCTCGGTCGAACCGGTGAACGACAGCTTGCGCACGATCGGACTGGAGGTGATCTCCCGGCCGATGGCACTGGCCGATCCGGTGACGACGTTGCACACGCCCTTGGGCAATCCGGCGCGCTCTGCCAGCGCGGCGAGGGCGAGCGTGGTCAGCGGCGTCTGGCTGGCCGGCTTGATCACGCCGGTGCAGCCTGCCGCCCAGCCCGGCCCGGCCTTGCGCGTCAGCATCGCGGCGGGGAAGTTCCACGGGGTGATCGCGGCGAATACCCCGACCGGGGCCTTCTGCACCAGGATGCGCCGCCCGTGCAGGTTTTGCGGGATGATCGAACCGTTGGCCCGCTTGGCCTCTTCCGCGAACCACTCGATGAAGCTCGCCGCATAGAGCACTTCGCCGCGCGCTTCGCTGAGCGGCTTGCCCTGTTCCGAGGTGATCAACAGGGCGAGATCGTCGATGTTTTCGATCATCAGTTCGTAGAGCCTACGCAGGATCGCGCTGCACTCCTTGGCGAGCAGACCGCGCCACGCCGGTAGCGCCGCATCAGCGGCGGCAATCGCCCTGCGCGTTTCCACAGCCCCGCCCCTGGGCACCCGCGCGATCAGCGCGCCGTTCGCGGGATTGCGCACGTCAAAGCTCTCGCCGCTGTCCGCCTGCACCCAATCTCCGTCGATCAGCATGGCCTGACGGAGCAGCGACGGGTCGTTCAAGGCGAGCGGAATCGGTCGGTCCATTGTCGTTACTTTCAGCAGGGGTTGCGGCCGATGAAGAACAGCTCGTCGCCATCGCCGGTGGGGTTGAGGCCAGCCGCCTCCTGCCCGCGGCGCAGCGCGACCATATCACGTTGGTAAACCCGCGCGGTCGGATGACGCAACGGGCCGCCGTTGTAGCCCTGCAGCCAGGCTTCGTACTTCCACATCATCCGGTTGATCAGACCATTACCCGCCTGCGGCACCCCGGCGAAGGCCCGCCGCGCCGGATCGACACGGTGAAATTCGGCGGTCGCCTCGGCAAAGCGCCTTTCCCGGATCAGCTTGAACACCTGCGGCAGCCACGGCCCGAAGAAGGCCGAGAAATTGGTCCCACAGAACGGCACGTCGATCAATTGGGCCAAGGGCACGAATTCATGTTCGAGCGGGTAGGAGATCACCACCTCGTCGCCGAACTCTCGCTGCACCTCGATCGCACCCATGATGAACGGCGCGCCGCCCTCCGCCTTGACCGAGACGACGTTGGGGCAATCGTCGACAAGGCGCCGCAGCAGGTCGACCGGAATATCCGTCGGGCTGAGGCGGCTGAACCCCCATGTCGGGATCGGAAACAGCATCACCGCCAGATCGATCGCGTCACAGAACGCCTTGGTATAGGCATAGATGTCTTCGAGTGACTTGGGATAGAAGTAAGGCGGATAGCCCAGCAGAACCAGTTCTGCCCCGGCATCCGCCGCCAACCGGGCCGCCGCGATGTTATCCTCCAGCGTGTTGAACACCGCATGATGGACCACGAAGATCCGCCCGGCCGCCTGTTCGACCATCACTTCGACGAAGCGCTGATATTCGGCCAGGGTCACGGCCACCTCCGAGCAGGCCAGGGTGCCGACAAAGCCGTGTGCGATCGTCGTTTCGACATCGTGGCGCGCGGCCTTTTCGTTGATCGCGGCAAAGTCGCTGGTCATCGTCGGAATCACGACATTGGCGACGCCGAGCATCTTCTCGCGGGCCCAGGCGCGGGCTTCTGTCCTGGTATAGCTGGGCATGATCCTACTTTCCCTTGTCAACGGGTTGAATGGGGGCGGGAATGGCCGTGCCGATCCCAAGGGTGCGAGCGCGCTCGACGCACATCGCCGCAACGGTGAGATCCTGGATCGCGGCGCCGACCGACTTGTAGAGCATGATCTGGTCAGGCGAGGTGCGGCCCGGATGGACGCGGGAAACGACCGATGCGAGGCTGGCCAATTTGCCGTCGAAGACCACTCCGGCCTTCCTCGCCTCGATCATGTCCCCGGTGTCGTGTGCTACTTCCTCGACCATATCGGCAACGATCAGTTCGGCCCGCGCAATAGCCTCGGGGTCGAGTTCGCGCTGTTCGGGCAGGGTCGAGCCGATCGAGACAACGGTCATCCCCGGCCGTAGCCATGCGCCCCGAAAAGTCGGACTTTCGTCGCGCGAGCGTGCGGCGCAGATCACCAGATCGGCGGATGCGGCCGCCGCCTGCGCGGCTTCCGCAGGGATGACCGATATGCCCTTCTCGGCCATCGCTGCGCAGAACGCCGCGCGACTGCTCTCGCGCGGGCTGAACACCTGTATCCCGCCAAGCGGCCCCGATTGCGCCAGGGCTTCAAGATGGGTGCGCGCCTCGAAGCCCGAGCCAATCACCGCGACACGCGGACACTTCTGTCCCAACAACTCCCGCGCCGCCAGAGCGGAGGTGGAGGCCGTGCGCAGCCCGGTGATCGAAGCGGCGTCCATCAGCGCATCTAGCGCCATCGTCTCGCCATCGAACAGCGGGATCAGATAGGAGGCGAAGGCCGTCCTGGGCGAGGCAGCGATCATCTTGGCGCCAAGGTACATCTGCCCCGGCATGACCCCGGACAGCGTCCGCAGCCAGACCCCCTTTCCACGCGCCATACTGCGCGGAGGGAACTGCGCATCCGTCACTTGCGCCGAATAGGCCGCGCGCAAGGCACCGATCGCCGCCCGCCATTCGAACGCGGCGCGGACTTCGGCATCGGTCAGGATCAGCGTCTTCAAGCTCACGCGCCACGACTCCAGACAAGGTCGGCTCGAGATGCCAACCGCGATCTTCGCGTGGACTAAATGTGCATTTAATTCGCGTCAATTTTGTAATTAATATGCATTGGTATCGATTGGGTCGATGCTTGCCGTGATCGGCTGATGGCTGGTGACATGGTCGGATTCGGCGTTCGTTACCAAGCCCGGTCGACGACAGCTCGGGTACTCGCCAGCGCGGCGGCACGGATCGATCAGGTCGGGGTGACACCTGCCAGCCAGTCCCGCTCGGCAAGGTAGCGGTTCTGGAATTGTGCGATGGCAGCGGCGTGGCGGAGCGTCAGGTCGATCTCGTCCTCGCCGTTCATGAGCATTGTCTTGCTGAACCCGTCGATGTCGAATGAAATCGGACCAGTCACGGGTGTTGTCACGATCTGCCCGGGCAGGTCGATGTGGGCAATCATCGCCGGATGTGCGCACGCCGCGTTGATCAGTATATCGCATTGCGCACGCGGCAGGGTGATCGGCAGAATGCCGTTCTTGAAGCAGTTACCATGGAAGATATCGGCGAAGCTGGGCGCGATGATGCAGCGGATACCGAAGTCGGCGAGCGCCCAAGGCGCGTGTTCGCGCGAGGAGCCGCTGCCGAAATTGTCATGGGCAACCAGTATCCCGGCATCCCGGTATGCTGGCTGGTTGAGGACGAAGTCGGGACGCTCGGCGCCGTCGCTGTCGAAGCGGAGGTCGGCGAACAGGTGTTGTCCCAGGCCGCTGCGCCGAAGCGTCTTCAAAAAACGGGCGGGCAGTATCTGGTCGGTATCGACGTTGGCGAGCGGAAGCGGAGCCACGACCGCCTCGAACTGGAGGAACTTGCGCATCAAACCGGCTCCTTCGCAAGCGTGCGGGCATCGGTGATGCGCCCCTTGATCGCTGCCGCCGCCGCCATGGCGGGGGACATCAGATGCGTGCGCCCGCCGGCGCCCTGGCGCCCCTCGAAATTGCGGTTGGAGGTCGAGGCGCAGCGCTCGCCGGGTGCGAGGTAATCGCCGTTCATCCCGATGCACATCGAGCAGCCCGGTGCGCGCCATTCAAAGCCGGCCGCGACAAGGATGCGATCAAGCC
Organism: Pseudomonadota bacterium; assembly: GCA_018241045.1. Lineage (GTDB taxonomy): Bacteria > Pseudomonadota > Alphaproteobacteria > Sphingomonadales > Sphingomonadaceae > Novosphingobium. Next base: position 15,755 of record JAFEEP010000173.1, read on the forward strand.
CCTCGCGTTCGGCCTGGGCGCGGACAAGGCCGGAGCCAGGCACAACCAGCGCGCGCACCCCATCGGCGACATGGCGCCCCCGGGCGATAGCGGCGGCGGCGCGGATATCCTCGATCCGGCCGTTGGTGCAACTGCCGATGAATACGGTGTCGATCGCGATGGCGGTCATCGGCTGCCCCGGCTCAAGCCCCATGTAGCGCAGCATCCGTGCCGCGGTCTGCCGCTCCTCTTCGTCCCCCGCCGGATCGAGCGTGGGCACATGGCCGGTGACCGGGACCGAACGATCTGGCGCAGTGCCCCAGCTGACCATCGGTACGACCTGCGCCGCGTCGATCCGGACATGGCGATCGAACACCGCGCCTGGATCGCTGTGCAGAGTCTTCCAACAGGCAATTGCGCGATCGAGCTTGTCGCCGCTTGGCGCGAGCGGTGCATTGTCCAGCCAGGCGAAGGTCTTTTCATCGGGGGCGATCAGGCCCGCTCGCGCGCCGGCCTCGATCGACATATTGCACAGCGTCATGCGGCCCGCCATGTCGAGCGCGGCGATGGCGCTGCCGGCATATTCGATGACGTGGCCCGTTCCGCCGGCGGTCCCGATCGCACGGATAATCGTCAGGGCAAGGTCCTTGGCATCGGTGCCGGGGGGCAGTTCGCCCTCAACCTC
>JAFEEP010000174.1 GCA_018241045.1 Pseudomonadota bacterium
ATCGGTCCAGATGCGATAGTTCAGTTCATTGACCAGCAGCGCACGATCGACCTGGTTGTCGCGGCTCAGACGTGCGGCCGGGATGCGCGTGATATCCGCCAGCAACGTTCGCCACACGGCCACCTTGGCGGCGCGTCCAGCGGCGGTGATATCGGGCAGCATCGTGTCGTGGCCATGGTCCCCGACCCGCGTCGCCTCGACCGGAGAGAGGTGCAACGCCGCCGCGAGGAACCGCGCCACTATCGCATCGAACGCGGCATCGGTACGCAACGGCGCGCTTGGTGCGGCGGGGACTGCGAAGGCGCCTTGCGGGACCAGGGCGAGCGCGGCAAGCGGAAGCAGGGCACGGCGAAACAGGCGCATCAGGTTCTCCTCGTGGCGCCCTTGCTAGCGCGGGTTCACTCCTGCGTCGACCTTGCCAGGGCCAGCGCGCCAGCGACCATCGCCATGCCGAGGAAGTCAGGCAAGCCGAGCACTTCGCCAAATGCCAGCCAGCCGACCGTCACAGCGATCGCCGGCTGGCACAGCAGCGCGAGGCCGAAGACCAGCGCGCTGAAATGTCGCAGCGAGAAGATCAGCAGGCCCTGCCCGATCACCTGGCTGAGCAGGGCAAGGCCGAGCAGCGGCCACCACTGGCTCGGCCAGAATGGCTCGCCCAGGCTGAGCGCGATGGTCAGCAGAATCGGGGCGCCGACCATGCTTGACCAGGTCAGCAGCGCCCAGTTGCCCAGGCTGGCGCGCGGGCGCTGGAGCAGCAGGATATATCCGGCATAGAGCAACCCTGCGGTGAGGCAGAGCAGATCGCCGATCAGCGTAGCACGGTCGATCTCGAGCGAGCGGCCCAGCAGTATCGCCGTTCCCAGCAGGGCCATGCCAAAGGCAAGCCATTCCTTTCCGCGCGGCCAGCGGCGCAGCGCGACCATGCCCCATGCCATCACCACCAGGCTGCCGGCATTGCCGAACAGCGTGGCATTGCCCATCCGGGTGTAGTGGATGCCGACGTGCCAGGTGCCCAGATCGAGCGCGAAGAACAGCCCCGCACCGAGGATCGCCCACCACACCGCCGGGCGGTAACCGGTCAGCCGCTGCTTGCTGACCAGCGCCATCCCCGCGAGCAGCGGCACCGCCAGCACCAGCCGCCAGAACCCGGCGGAAACCGGTCCGGCATCGGTCAGTCGCACGAACCACGGCCCCAGCGCCAATGCCGTGTTGCCGCCGACCAGTGCGGCAAAGTGCCAGGCGTTCCAGTTTCGTGTCGCCCCTGTTGAAATAGCCATGAACAGGCCTTAGCTCCACGCGGTCGATTGCAAAACGAAATTGAAAGGGGCCCTGCCCGATGCACCAATCCCTGTTCCAGCCGCTGCGCCTTGGCGCGATCGAGGCTCCCAACCGGATCCTGATGGCGCCGCTGACCCGCGGCCGCGCCGAGGCGGGGTCAGTCCCCGGCGACATGATGGTCGAATACTACCGCCAGCGCGCCGGTGCGGGCCTGATCATCAGCGAAGCGACCGGGATCAGCCGCGAGGGATTGGGCTGGCCCGCCGCGCCGGGGATCTGGACCGATGAGCAGACTGCAGGCTGGAAGCGCGTGACCGAGGCCGTGCACCGCGAAGGCGGACGGATCGTGCTGCAATTGTGGCACATGGGGCGGATCGTCCACCCAGATTTCCTCGACGGCGCCGCGCCCGTTTCGGCCAGCGTCACCACCGCGCCCGACCATGCCCACACCCCGACCGGGCGCAAGCCCCATGAGCCGTCGCGCGCCGCGACAATCGAGGACATCAAGCGGATCGTCGACGACTATGGCCGCGCTGCCGAAAACGCCAAGGCGGCGGGCTTTGACGGGGTGCAGTTGCACGGGGCCAACGGCTATCTGGTCGACCAGTTCCTGCGCGCGTCGACCAATCACCGCGAGGACGAATATGGCGGATCGGTGGAGAACCGCACCCGCTTCCTGCGCGAAGTGCTGGAACGCCTCGTCACGATCTGGGGCAAGGATCGCGTCTCGGTCCGTCTCTCGCCCAATGGCGATTCGCAGGGCTGCGACGATCCCGATCCCGCCGCGCTGTTCGCCGCTGCCGCGCAAGTCTGCGAGGAGGCCGGACTTGGCTTCGTCGAACTGCGCCAGCCGGGGCCGGACGGCACCTTTGGCCGCAGCGATGTGCCGAAGCAGGATGGCGTGATCCGCGCGATCTACACCGGCGCGCTGGTGCTCAATTCGGACTATACCGCTGAGCAGGCCGACGCTGACGTCAGCGCGGGCCGCTGCGACGCGGTCAGCTTCGGTCGCCCCTATATCTCCAACCCCGACCTTGCCGAGCGCATCCGCGTCGGCGCGGAATGGGCGCCCAACACCAACGTCCCCAAAAGCTGGTATCTGCCGGGGCCCGAAGGCTATATCGACTATCCGGCGCTGGAGCCGGTGGCCTGAGGGAGTTGGGGCAATGGCGGTGAGATCCTGGTTGTTCGTTCCGGCGGACAGCGAAAAGAAGCTGGCCAAGGCCCCCGCCGCCGGGGCCGACGTGCTGATCCTCGACCTTGAGGATTCGGTCGTTCCGGCCAACAAGGTCATGGCCCGCGACATGACGCGCGCCTGGCTGCAGGACCAGCGCCAGCAGGTGACCCAGGGCAGGCGTGCCGGGCGCTGGGTGCGGATCAATGCGCTCGACACCAGCTATTGGCGCGACGATCTGCTCGCGGTGATGCCCGGCGCGCCCGACGGGATCATGCTGCCCAAGGCAGCCGGTCCCGACGCGGTGCAGCAGGTCGCCGCCGAACTCTATGAACTGGAGGGCCGCAACGGCGTGCCCGCCGGATCGACCAGGATCCTCCCGCTGGTCAGCGAGACGGCTGCCGCCGCGCTGACCATCCCGTCCTATGTCGGCGCTTCGTTGCCACGCCTGGCTGGCCTGACCTGGGGGGCGGAGGACCTTTCAGCCGCGCTGGGCGCGACCCGCAAGCGCGACGCGACAGGCGGGTGGACCGATACCTTCCGCCTGGTGCGCAGCCAGACCCTGCTGACCGCGCACGCCCGCGGGGCCTTCGCGATCGACACGCTCCATGCCGACTTTGCGGATAGCGAGGGCCTCAAGGCCGCGGCAGAGGCGGCGCGGGCCGATGGTTTTGCCGGGATGCTGGCGATCCACCCCACCCAGGTCGCGGTGATCAACCAGGCTTTCACCCCAAGCGAGGCGGAGCTGGCCGAAGCCCGCGCAATCGTCGATGCCTTTGCTGCAGACCCCGGTGCGGGCGCCCTCCAGATCGCGGGCAAGATGATCGACCGCCCCCACCTGACGCTGGCGCGCCGGGTGCTAGGGATCGAAGCCTGACGGATTGCGCTATTGCGCGGCGGGCGATGGCGGGGCCGCATCGGATGCCGGAGCGGTGTCTGGCGCGGCAGGACTGGCGGCGGAGGTATCGTTCTGCTTGGCATTGCCTGCGGCAGACTTCTTGCCGCCGGGCTTGTCCCCGCCCTCGCTTTGCGGCGCGAGGGGAGCCTGCGACTTGACCGAATCGTAGGGCAGCATCGCATCGCTGGCCGATCCGGGCAGGACCTCGCCCTCGGCGGCGCCTGCGCCCGCCTTCTTTGTGCCGCTTCCACAAGCGGCAAGGCACAGGACAAGCGCCAGCAGGGGGAGGTGGGCTCGGGTCATCGGCAATCAGTCCTTCGGGCAGGGCCGGTCGAGTTGGGCGAGGAATTCGCCCATCCGCGCCAGCAATGCCCGATCCCAGGCGGCGAAATCAAGCGTGACGCCAAGCCGCTCAAGGCTGGTCACCCCGAACTCCTCGATCCCGCAGGGCACGATGCCCCCGAAATGCGACAGGTCGGGCGCAAGATTGACCGAGAAACCGTGCATCGTCACCCACCGCCGGATGCGCACCCCGATCGCGCCGATCTTGGCCTCGCGCCCGTCGATGTCGCGGGTCCAGATGCCGATCCGTCCCTCGGCGCGCCAGGATTCGACGCCGAAATCGCCAAGCGTGGCGATCACCCAGCCTTCGAGCGCATGGACGAAACCGCGCACGTCGCGCGCGCGCTTCTTCAGGTCGAGCAGAACATAACCGACGCGCTGCCCCGGTCCGTGATAGGTATAACGCCCGCCGCGCCCCGCCTCGACCACTTCGAAGCGCGGATCGAGCAATTCGTCCGCCGCTGCGCTGGTCCCGGCGGTATAGACCGGCGGGTGCTCGAGCAGCCAGATCAGCTCGCGCCCGGTCCCTTCGGCGATCGCCGCATTGCGCGCGGTCATTTCCTCTAGCGCGGCCCGATAGGGGACCTGCTCGCGATCAATTCGGATCTCGATCTCGTGGTTGGGGTTATCGGTCATGGCCCGAGTTGCGTGGCGACAAATGCTGTGGTTATCAAGAGCCAAGGAACCGAAGGGGGCGCGCGATGAAATTCGACAGCAATCAGGCATGGAAGGATGCGGCGAGCGCGGTTGCGGCCAATCGCGACGTCCTGTTCGCGCTTGCCGGTGTGTTCCTTGCCCTGCCCGCCTTCGCGCTGGCGGTGTTCATGCCCGCGCCAGTCCCACCCGAGGGCACGACGGCCGAGGCGATGTTCGCGCTGATGGGGCAGTACTACACCAAGGCGTGGCCGGCGCTGCTGGTGCTCGCCCTGCTGTCGATGCTCGGCACCCTGACGATGCTTACCCTGTTCACCGATCGCAGCCGCCCGACCGTGAGCGAGGCGATCCGCCAGGGCGCCGGTTCGGTGCCATCGGTGATCGCCGCGCAGTTCCTGCTTGGCGCCGCGCTGGGCCTGGTGCTGGTGGTAGTGGGCGGGATCGCTGCGGCGAGCGGATCGGCCGGGCTCAAGCTGCTGGTCGGAGCCGCTCTGGCGCTAGGCATGGTCTATGCCTTCGTCCGGCTCTCGCTGGTCAGCCCGGTGGTGGTGGTCGACGGACAGCGCAATCCGGTGGCCGCGCTGATGCGATCGTGGCGTCTGACCGGCGGCAATGTGCTGCGCCTGCTCGCCTTCTACCTGCTGCTGGGGATTGCCTTCCTGGTGGTCTATCTGCTGATCGCCAAGGGGCTGAGCGTGGTGATCGCGCTGATCGTTTCGGGCGAGGCGGCGACGGCAATCAATGATCTGATCGCGGCCTGCCTCCAGGCAGTGCTGAGCGTCTATTCGGTTGCAGTCATCGCGGCCTGCCACCGTCAGCTTGCCGGGCCGAGCCCGACCGCTGCGGCGAAGCCGTTCGAATAGGGCGCTATTCCTTCCAGCCCCAGTAGAGCTTGCACGGCAGCACGTTGAACAGCTCGAAGCCCTCGTCGATGTGGCGGAAGTGCTTGGCCATGAAATCACGCGCGGCGGCGGTGAACTGATAGACGAGGAAGGCGCCGCCCGGACGCAGTACGCGGTGCGTGGCAGCGGCGATTTCCGGTCCTACCCCATCGGGCAGTGTCGAGAACGGCAGACCCGACAGCACGTAATCGGCATGATCATGGCCATGCGCGTGCACAATCGTTTCGACGTCGGCGGCCGATCCCAGCACCGCGGTAAAGCGGCTGTCGCTGATCGTCGCGCGAAGGTAGTCGATGTAGAGCGGGTTGGTGTCGATCACGATCAGGTTGCCGTCGCGCGGCAGCCGTTCCAGCACCGGGCGGCAGAAGGTGCCGACGCCGGGGCCGTATTCGACGAACAGTTTGCATTCGTTCCACTTCACCGGACCAAGCATCTTGGTGATGGTGTAGCGCGACGAAGGGATGATCGAACCAACCATCACCGGATGTTCGATGAAGCCCTGGACGAAGACGCCCCACGGACCGAGCAAACGCTTGATCTTGCGCTTCACCCGGTCTGGCAGTGCCTCTTGGGCAAGCTCGGTGCTGGTCATGCTGGGGGATCGATCCTGTAGGCCACGGCAAGGGATGGGCGCGTTTCACAAATTTGCCCACCCATTGCAAGGCAAGAGAGACGGAGTTAGCGACAAAGCGATGAACCGCGCCGACCCGCTGGCCATGGAACCCGTCGCCGCCACGGCCTCGCTGCCAGGCGGGCGGCTGGTGCTGCTGTTCACCGTCTCGCTGGTCACGGCCGCGGGCAACACCGCGATGCAGTCGGTCATGCCCTCGATCGGCACGGCGCTGAAAGTCCAGGATTTCTGGATCAGCCTGGCCTACACTTGGTCGGCACTGCTGTGGATGGTCTGCGCGCCGATGTGGGCGCGCCGCTCCGACAAGCGCGGGCGCAAGGCGATGATGGCGATCGGGCTGACCGGCTTCGTCTTCAGCTTCGGCCTGTGCGGCGTGGCGTTGTGGCTGGGGCTCAACGGGGTGCTGTCGGGAATCGGTACCCTGCTGCTGTTCGCGCTGTTCCGCTCGCTCTACGGCGGGTACGGATCGGCCGCGCCACCCGCGGTCCAGGCCTACGTCGCCAGCCGCACCAACCGCGAGGAGCGGATCAAGGCGCTGTCGCTGATCTCGTCGAGCTTTGGCCTGGGCACGGTGATCGGGCCGACGATCGCGCCGTTCTTCATCCTGCCGGGGGTCGGGCTGGTCGGCCCGTTCGTCGGTTTCACCCTGATCGCGATCGGCGTGTTGATCGCGCTGCGGCTGCGCCTGCCCGACGATGCCCCGGCCTACCCCGCGCGCGGCGACGTGATCGCTGCACCCTTTAGCGCCAGTTCCGACAGCCGCCCCATGCCCAGCGAGGCGGATGAGGAGGCCGAACCGGACGACCCCGGCGATATCCCCAAGCTGAGCTGGTTCGACCAGCGGATGCGCCCCTGGCTGGTCGCCGGGCTGCTGGGCGGCCATGCCCAGGCGGCGGTGATGGGACTGGTCGGGTTCCTGGTGCTCGACCGGCTCGGCCTGCGCGGCAATCCGGCGGCGGGCGCAGGGCCGGTCGCGCTGGTGATGACCGCCGGCGCGCTCGCCACCCTGCTCGCGCAATGGGGACTGATCCCGGTGCTGCATCTTGGCTCGCGGTCATCGTGCTTGCTGGGGATCGTCCTTGCCGCGCTGGGCACAGCGCTGCTTTCGGTGGCGTTCAACCTCCACGCGATCACCATCGGGGTCGGCTTGATCTCACTCGGCTTCGGGCTGTTCCGCCCCGGCTTCACCGCAGGCGCCTCGCTCGCGGTGAGCCGCGCCGAGCAAGGCCAGGCTGCGGGGATCGTCGCCTCGGTCAACGGGGCTGCCTATATCGTCGCCCCGGCGGTGGGGGTCTGGCTCTATGGCCATTCCCCGGCGATCGGCTTCACCGTGATCGAACTGCTGTGCCTTGCCGTGCTGGTACTCGGAATGCGCGGAATGGCGCGCGACGATGGGCCAAGCGCCCGGCGCTAGAGGATTTCCAGCACCTTGTCCTGCGGGCGGCACAGCCGCACGCCCTTGTCGGTTTCGACCAGCGGGCGTTCGATCAGGCGCGGATCGGCCGCCATCGCGGCAAGCACCGTGGCATCGTCGGCCTGCGGCAGGCCACGCTCCTCCGCATCGGTACCGCGCAGGCGCAGCCCCTGCTGCGGGGCGATGCGGGCATCGCGATAGAGCTGGGCGAGCTTGTCCGCGCTGGGCGCGGACTTGAGATATTCAATCACCGTCACTTCGACACCGGGCGTTTCCTCAAGAATCGCCAACGTCTTGCGCGATGTGCCGCAGCCCGGGTTGTGCCAGATCGTCGCTTTCATGGTGCCTCCGCGATTGTCTCCCGCGCCCTAGAAACATTTGCAGCCCGCGGCAATTTGATCCTTGTCAATGCGAACGATTCGCATTAGCGGCCAATCTCGTTATTGAGAATCAATCGCAACAATACCGGGGACCAAACGTGACCACTGCCTGCCGCGCTCTGCTGACCACCGCCCTTCTCTCCACGCTGCTGCCCGTTGCTGCCCATGCCGAGGAGGCGGCGGACCAGGCCCCGATCATCGTCAACGGCCAGCGTGACGGCTATGTGATCGACAGTGCCGATGCGACCAAGACCGGGACCCCGCTGCTCGACACCCCGCAGAGCGTTGCCGTGCTGGGTCGCGAACAGCTCAACGACCAGGCGGTCGAACAGCTCAACGAGGCGCTGCGCTATGTTCCCGGGGTGACGCTGGGCCAGGGCGAAGGCCACCGCGACCAGGTGATCCTGCGCGGGCAAAGCAGCACCGCCGACTTCTTCCTCGATGGGCTGCGCGACGATGCGCAATACTATCGCCCGCTTTACAACACCGAACGAGTCGAGGTGCTGAAGGGCGCCAACGCCCTGCTGTTCGGGCGCGGCGGCGGCGGCGGGATCGTCAACCGCGTGTCGAAGACGGTCAATTTCGATCGCAATGCTGGCGGCGCTTCGGGCGGTGTCGATACCTTCGGCGCATGGTCACTGGCGGGCGATGCCAACCTCGTGCTCGGCCAGGGTCTCGGCCTGCGCCTCAACGGTACCTATGAGGAGTTCGCCAACCACCGCGATGATTACGACGGCCACTTCATCGGCCTGGCCCCGACGCTGGGCGCCAAACTGGGTGAGGCGACCACGCTGACCCTCGCCTATGAATTCGACCGCGACGACCGCGTGGTCGATCGCGGAGTGCCCTCGCTGGGCGGGTTGCCGATCACCGGCTACGACAAGACCTTCTTCGGCAGCCCGACGATCAACCGCGGCACGGTCGACGCGCACATCGCCCGCGCGCGGCTCGATCACGAACTGGCCGATGGCCTGACCCTGTCGCTCGCCGGGCAGTTCGCCAGCTACGACAAGTATTACGCCAACGTCCTGCCCGCCAGCGCAACCGCATCGACCGTGACACTCAGCGGCTATGATAGCGGCACCCAGCGCACCAACTGGATCGGCCAGGCCAACCTGGTGTGGAAGGGGACGACGGGCACGATCCGCCACACCCTGCTCGCCGGGATCGAGGGTGGCAGCCAGATCACCGACGCGACCCGCCGCAACGCGCTGTTCGCGAGCACGGGCGGCGGAACCGCGACCACCACCACCGTTCCGCTGGCACAGAGCCTGACCTTGCCCACGACGAGCTGGTCGGCGCTGGCGGGCAATTCGTACGCGAACGTGCGCAGCCTGTCGGCCTATGTCCAGGATCAGGTCGAGTTGGCGCCCTTCCTCCAGGTAATTGCCGGGGTGCGCTATGACAGCTTTGACATTGATGCGCTTGACCGGATGACGTCGATCGCCACCACCCGCAACGATGGCAAGTGGTCGCCCCGCTTCGGCCTGATCGTCAAGCCGATGGCCAGCCTGTCGCTCTATGCCAGCTATGCCAAAAGCTTCCTGCCGCAATCGGGAGACCAGTTCTCGACGCTTGCCACCAGCTACCAGTCGCTCGACCCGGAAGCGTTCCGCAATCTGGAGATCGGCGCGAAGTGGGATCTTGCCCCCACCCTGGCACTGACCGCGGCGGCCTTTCAGGTCGATCGCACCAACACCCGCGTCGCCGATCCGGCCAATCCGGGTTATTGGCTGCTTACCGGATCAAGCCGGGTCAAGGGGCTCGAAGCCGCGCTGGCCGGTACGTTCACCCCGCAATGGCACGGCACGCTGGGCTATACCTATCAGGACGGCGAGATCCGTTCGACCACCAGCGCCGCCCCGGCGGGACGCCAGCTCGACAAGCTGCCGCACCACCAGTTCAGCGCCTGGACCCGCTATGACCTGACCAGCAGGTTCGGACTGGGCCTGGGCGTGGTCCACCAGTCGAGCCAGTTCGCGACGATCAGCAACGCGGTGCGCCTGCCCGGCTTCACCCGGGTCGACGCCGCCGCCTACTACGACGTCAGTGACCGTTTCTCGCTCCAGCTCAATGTCGAGAACCTGACCGACGAGCGCTACTACTCCAGCGCACACACCGACAACAACATCGCCCCCGGCGAACCGATCAACGCCCGGATCACCGCGCGGGTGAAGTTCTGAGGCTTCTTTCTCGCTGACGCGAGAAGCAACACCGGACCGGGGGAGCGGGCCGGTTTTGCCCTGTTTCAGCAGTGCTGAAACAGCCAGCTAGTCCACCGCCTTCATCGCCGGGACGGCCCGCGCCGCGTCCTCGGGGGCGATCCCCGGGGCGGGCGCGGCACTGATCGTCTCGATCCGGCGCGCCACGCGGCCCGCGCGCTGGATCGCACGGACCAGCCGGGGATAGACCCCGCAACGGCACAGGTTGGGCACCGCCGCCTTGATGTCCTCAGCCGTGGGATCGGCATTGCGCGCCAGCAGTGCTGCCGCGGACATGACGATGCCCGGCGTGCAGAACCCGCACTGGATCGCCTGTTCGGCGACCATGGCCTGCTGCACCGGGTGCGAGCGGTCGGCCGAAAGCCCCTCGATCGTGGTCACGCTGCGCCCCTCGGCCTCGGCAAGCGAGATCAGGCAGGAGCGCAGCGCCTGGCCATCGACCAGCACCATACAGGCCCCGCAATCGCCCACTCCGCAGCCGTATTTCGTGCCGGTGAGGTTGGCGGCATCGCGCAGCGCCCACAGCAGCGGGGTCTGCGGATCAAGCTGGAAATCGACCGCGCGGTCGTTGACGGTCAGACTGGTCAAGCGAAGTGCCGCCTCAATCGCGCCACGACCGGTCGATCGAATCGATCTTGCGGACCCAGGCGTCGAAATCGGCGCGGCCCGGTTCGCGCCCAGGCACGCCGCCTTGGGACAGGTCGCGCAGGTGCACTTCGACAACCTCGTCCGGCACGACGATCGGCTTGCCCATCGACAGTGTCGCCATCTGCACCTCGCAGGCGCGCTGCAGCGACCAATGCTGGATGAACACCTCGGGCAGCGAGCGCCCGAGAATCACCGGGCCGTGATTCTTCAGCATCAGGATGCGCTTGTCGCCCAGGTTGGCGAGCAGCCGCTCACCCTCCTCGGCGCGGACGGTGATGCCTTCGAAATCGTGATAGGCCAGCCGCCCCATGAAGTTGCAGGCATAGAAGTTGACCGGCTGCAACCCGCCCTCAAGGCTGCACACCGCCATGGTCGCGGTGGTGTGCGAATGGACGATGGCGTGGGCCCAGGGGACGTGGCGGTGGAAATAGGAATGCTGGACGAAACCGGCCTTGTTGACCGGATATGTGCTGCCATCCAGCGTGTTGCCGTCGATGTCGATCTTGACCAGATTGGACGCGCAGACCTCGGAATAGAGCAGCCCGAACGGGTTGATCAGGAACGCCCCCTCTTCGTCCGGCACCTTGACCGAGATGTGGTTGTAGATCGATTCCGACCAGCCGAGATGATCGAACACGCGGTAGCACGCGGCCAGTTCGAGCCGCGCTTTCCATTCGGCCTCGCTGCAATCAAGGTTGCGGCTATGCGTGCTGAGCTTGGTCGCCATGATCGTGCCTTCCGGTTCGCGTTTGCAACCAGACTAGATCGCGATCGCGACAATGGGAAGGGTCACCCGCCCCGATAGTCAGCCATCGCCGCGTTCGGCCGGGTCCTCGTGCAACCAGGCAGCGTGGCGCGGCGCGCGCTTGGTACGACTCCATTCCTCGAGCATGACCGGGGCAAGATCGCGCAGTTCGGCATATTGTTCGGGCGTACCGATGTTGCAGGCCAGTTCGAGCCGGTGGCCATTGGGATCGAAGAAATAGATCGAGCGGAAGATGCCGTGATAGGTCGGCCCCAGCACGTCGATCCCCTGCGCTTCGATATGGGCCTTGGCGGCGAGCAGCGCGTCGATGTCGGCAACTTCGAAGGCAAGGTGCTGGACCCAGGCCGGGGTATGTTCATCGCGGCCCATCGCGGGCTGGAGCGGCAGTTCGAAGAAGGCGAGCACATTGCCCCCGCCCGCGTCGAGGAACACGTGCATATAAGGATCATGTTCGCCAGTCGATGGCACCTTGTCCTCGGAAAAGGCGGTGACATAGTTCATCCCCAGCACGCGCTGATACCAGTCGACCGTTTCCTTCGCGTCGTTGCAGCGATAGGCGACGTGGTGGATACGCTTGAGCGCGGGAATCTGGCTCATTCCGCTGCTCCTTCAATCTGCAGCGCGCCGCGGCGGAGCTGGTCGCGCTCCATCGATTCGAACAGCGCGGTGAAGTTGCCTTCGCCGAACCCTTCGTCCTTCTTGCGCTGGATGAATTCGAAGAACACCGGGCCGACCATCGTTTCCGAGAAGATCTGCAGCAGCAGGCGCGGGTCGCCCTTTTCGGTCGATCCGTCGAGCAGGATGCCGCGCTTCTGCAGTTCCTCGACCGGCTCGCCGTGACCGGGCAGGCGCTCGTCAAGCATCTCGTAATAGGTCGCGGGCGGCGCGGTCATGAACGGCGCGCCCAGCACC
>JAFEEP010000175.1 GCA_018241045.1 Pseudomonadota bacterium
CTGGAAGATCGGGTTGTGGCCGTTGCGCACGTAAACGCCATCAAGGTCGGTCGGGATCTGGCCAATCACCGGCATGTCCGTGGCGGTGATTTCCTTGTCGACCGGCGCGTAGACCACATGATGCAGATACTCGTTCCCGGGCTCGGAAATCTGCAGCTTGAAGGCATTGTCGACGCTAACCGAAGTCATCCTCATTCTCCCGCAATCGGGCGCGACCACATGGGGTCGTGCAAGCCTGTAACTTCAATAACAATAGTCATATGCCGGAATACAAGTCAAGCGGCTTTGGGACGCGGAGCAGCGGCTTCGTCGATGATCCGGCGCGCATGGGTGGAAGCCATGTCGATCCGCAAGCTGCGAAATTCCATGTCCGGGTAGGCATCGATCAACCGCTGCTGGTCTTCCAGGATGGCGACATCCTGTCCGACGATGAAATCAAGCGTTTCGTTACGCTGTTGCTGCCCGCCCGCATCGAGATCGAGCAGGAAGTCGCGCGCCTGCACCACGAAATATCGGCAGGTACGTTCGGTTTCGGGGGTGATGAAGTTGATCACCTGACCGGTCACGCCCTGTGAACGATCACCCTGCAGTGCACCGGTCCCGGCCTTGGCGACGCCGGAATCGATCAGCACGATCGACGGCAGCTTGAACCGGCAGCGCTGCCAGCGATCAACCGGGCCCTCATAGCCGAGCGACATCGCCCAGTACCTAGCGGGAATGACGTCGGTCATCTCGCGTTCGAGGTAGGCCTCGTTGCCATCGCGCCCTGCGTGGAGCGGCGCATCGAACAGTTCGCTCTGCCCAATCGTTTCGGGATGGACGTAGGCCTCGTGCGTCAGGTCGAGCAGGTTGTCGGCGACCAGCCGATAGTCGCACTTGATATGATAGGCGCCGCGGGTGAAGCGAAACTCGGGATTTTCGAGCCACCAGAAGTCGGGCAGGAGGGCCGGGTCGGCCTTGGCCGGATCGCCGATCCACACCCAGGCGAAGCCATAGCACTCGACCACCGGGAACACCCGCTCGACCTTGAGCCCGCCACCGCCCTGTGCACCGGGCAGCCGGACGCAGCGGCCCTCACCATCAAACTCGATGCCATGGTAGCGGCAGCGGATGTAGTCGCCCTCGACCGAACCCAGCGACAGCGACACCAGCCGGTGCGGACAGATATCAAGCAGCGCGGCGATCTCACCCGAGCTCTGGCGGAACAGCACCACCGGTTGGTTGCAGATGGTCCGGGCCAGCGGCTCGTCGCTCACCTCATCGCCATAGGCGGCGACATACCAGTAGTTTTCAAGGAACATGGCAGATCCTTTCTTGCAATTGGGCGGCCACCGGCATGGCCGCCCAACCCTATCCCGTCAGAACTTGACGTTTGCGGTTACCCCGAAAGTGCGGGGCGGCATGTAGAGCTCGGTCGAGCCGCCGAACGTGCCGACGATCGAGTGCCGTTCGATCAGCTCGTCGGTGAGGTTCTTGCCCCACACCGACAGATCCCACATCTTGTTGGGGCTGACGTACTTGACCGAAGCATCAAGCGTGCTGTGCTGATCGACGAACGACACGCGTACGTTGGTCGATTCCATGAAGTAGCCCGCCGTGCTGGCGTAGGAAGCGTTGAAGGACAGCTCCGCATCGTTGGCCAGGTAGTGGGTGTAATCGGCGCCGAGCGTATATTTCCACTTCGGCGCGCGGGCGAGGTACTTGCCGTTGAACGTGCCGCCCGAATACTTCGGATCGAGCAGCGACAGTGATCCGCTGAAGCGCAGGCCCTTGACCGGGACGATCTGCAGGTCGCCTTCGAGCCCCTTGACCTTGGCATCGGAGTTTTCCGAGACCAGCGTCAACCCGGACAGGCGGAACAGCTGCAGGTTCTTCACCGTCAGGTCGAACACCGTCACGTTCAGCTGGACGTGGCGATCGAGCAGCTGGCTCTTGAAGCCGGCTTCCCAGTTGGTTGCTTCCTCGGGATCGAGCGGCGTCGACGCCGCCGGCCCGGACGTGCTCTGCGAAATGAACACGCCGCTCTTGTAGCCCTGCGAGTAGGTTGCATAGAGCATCAGGTCGCGGGTCGGCTTCCAGTCGAGCGTGACGCGGCCGGTAAAGCGCTCCCAGGATTTGTGCAGGTCCTTGTAGTTGTAGATCGTCGTCGCACCCTGCCGGTAGAACTGGTCGATCGCCTTTCGATCATAAGTGTAGCGGCCGCCCAGCGTCAGCGAAGCGCCGGGAAGGAATTCGTACGTCGCCTGTCCGAAGATCGCCGCGCTCTTCGAATGCGCGTTCTGCTTCCATGCGCGATCGAGGAACAGACCCGGTGAAACCGGGGCGGTCGGGCTGTAGCGGATCGGTACATTGGCGAAGCGATCGACCGAGTCCGCCAGGCCGTACAGGCCGACGACCCAGTTCAACCTGCTGGCCTTGTTTCCGCCGTTGAGGCGGATTTCCTGGGTCCACTGCTTGCTGGTTTCGCCTTCGTTGTCCTCGACGCTGATCAATCCCGGCGGCACGTTGATGCCGCCC
>JAFEEP010000176.1 GCA_018241045.1 Pseudomonadota bacterium
TCGCGTTTTCGGCGCTGACCCTCGCGTTCAACCAGGACTGGCGCGCGTGGATCAACTGGTTCCTCGGCGCGACGCTGATGTATTCGTGCCTGATGGTGCCGCGGGTCGACGTGCACGTCACCGACCGTCTCAACCCGAGCCTTGCCCCCGCCAATGTCAGCAATGTGCCACTGGGGCTCGGCCTGATGGCGAGCTTCACCAGCCAGGTCGGCGACTACCTGACCGGATCGGCCGAAGTGGTGTTCGGACTTCCGGGCGATCTCAACTACTCGAAGAACGGGATGATCTACGGCGCGCGGCTCTTCGATGCGACCCGGTCCTTGCGCATCTCCGATCCCGAGTTCGCCTCCAATCTCGACGAGCATTTCCGCCAATGCGTGTTCTACGATGTGCTGCTCGGGCGGTACTCGATGAAGCAGCTCGCCGAGACCGGCGACATTTGGGCGACGATCGCGCCAGGCAGTCAGGCCCGCGCGCAGCGGTTCCTGACCCGCGATGCGACCTCCGGCGCGGTCACCTCAACTATCGTCACTTGCCGCGAGGCCTATGATAGCCTCAACGCACAGTGGGCGGGGCTTATCGATGCGATGGGCACGGTGTTCGGCCGCCAGCTTTACCCGAACCAGACTGCGGCCTTGGCAAAGGCGAAGCTCTTTGCCGACCTCCCCATCGCGTACCAGTACTTGAGCGGGGTTTCCTCGAATGCCGCCGAGATCTTCAAACAGACGCTGACCATCAACGCGATGACCCAGGCCATGCACGGGATGAGCGCGGCCAGCGGCACCGGCAGCGTCGATACCTATGCCCAGACCCGTGCCGACATCCAGACCGAGCGGACCTACAGCTCGATCGCCAATGCCGCGATGAAATGGGTCCCGCTGCTCAATGTCGTCCTGACCGTGCTGTTCTATGCACTGTTCCCGGTGCTGTTCCCGCTGTTCCTGCTGCCCAAGACTGGCCCCGCCGCACTCAAGGGCTATGTCATAGGTCTCGACGAACTCGCCCATCGAGCCGCCCTTGAGCATCGACCAGGCTTCGTCGATCAGGAGCAGCTTCCGGACCGACCGCGGAGTGCGGGTCATTGCCTGGCTGGTCATGAACATGATCGCCGAAAGCACCACCGAGCGCAGCTCCTCGCGGGTCGCGAGATCCGACATCTCAAAAACGGTGAAGTCGGCTTCGAGATCGAGGCTCGCCTGGCCTTCGAAGAACCGCGCGTAGGTTCCGCCCGCCATGTAGGGGGCGAGCGCAGTGGCGAGATCGCGCGCTGTCTGGTCGTCGAGTGCGCCCAGTGCTTCACCGATTGCAGTGATGCTCGCGCCCGAACCGCGCTCGCTCCAGACCCGGTTGACCGCGCGGTCGATCAGCCCGCGTTCGGTGTCCGAGAGCGCAGCCGAGTGCCGCGCCATCTGTGCGACGATCGCCTTGACCATCGCAAAGCAGTCGAGGCGGTAGTCCTCGTCATCCTTGGCACGGGGCCCGTCGATCATCGAGAACGGGTTGAGGCAGAAGCCGGCTGCGGAAGTGAACTCGATGAACCGTCCGCCCTGGAGCTTGACCGAGTGCTCGAAGCTGCGCCCGTCGTCGATCACCACGACCTTGGCGCCCGCGCCGCGTAGAGCGGCGCACATTTCCTGGAGCAGCACCGACTTGCCCGATCCCGACTTGCCGCAGATTGCGACGTTGTGATTGCCAGCCTCGTTCTCGAACGGCGACCAGTAGAAGGGTTGGCCGCGCCGCCCGACGAACAGCAGGTGCGGCACGGGGCGTCGTTCGAACCCGAACGCCAGACCATCGCATAGAGCTTGCGCGCGCGGTGGCGGGCGATTGCTTCGTAGACCCCGCCCTGTTCGTAGCGCGGTGCGAACCACGGGGTGGGACGGGCATCACTTGGACTCCTTAGGGTTGTTCTGGAGGGCTTTGACTTCAGCGGCCTTGTCGTCGGGGGGCAGCTGGACGAACCCGGCGAGCGCGAGGCGCAGGCCCTGGTAGGTCCAGCTGAAGCGAAAGCGGCGTTCGTCGCTGGCGATCACCTGGGCGCCGACGAAGGTCTTGAGCGTGCCCTTGACCTCGCTGGAGAGCCCGGAGGGATCGACCTTGATCTCGCGGATCACGAAGGCCTGGGTAACGTCGGAACCGCGCTGCTCTTCGACGATCCGCATCAGCTCGGCCTTCAGGGAGCCGTTCGATGCCGGGTCGGCGAGTTCGAGGATCTGGCTCATCCAGTAGTCGAGCCCCTCGGGGCTGCGGTTGAGCAGCATCAGCGCGGCATCGCGGGTGACGAACTCGAGGTACTGCGCGGAGACGCCCGCGCTCGAGATTGTCAGCGGCGCGCGCATCGTCGGGACCAGCACGACTTCGCGGTTGCGGGTCACGGCAAAGCCGCCAGCAACTGTTAGGCCGAGCGTGAGGGCCGCGCTGGCGAGCGCGAACATGTTGCGCTGGCGCAGCAGCGCCTGGCTGCGCTCGTGGGAAATCTGGACAAGCATGGATTGGGGTTCCCCTCAGCCGGCGAGCAGCCGGCAATGGGAGGGCGGCGTCATCTTGAGCCCGGTGAACCCTGACGGCAGGTACCAGCACAGGAACGATACTCGGGGCTGCTCCTTAGCCCTGCGCGATTCCGGCCAGCATTCGTCCTTCCAACGCCAAGGCATCGGCGCTGGTCAGCCAGCCCTGCATGGTGCCGCGCCTCTTGTGGAGTGCCCCCTGTTCGGTGAGTTCGGCGACCGGTCCCGACAGGCCCAGTCGTTCGGCACCCTTGCCAACCCACTGTCCTAAGCGATAGGCATCGGCATTGGCGTAATAGTTGTCCTTGGCGAAGTAGCTGGCCGCTCCTCCTGCCGAGCGCACGTTGGCAACCGACAGCATGACTCATACCCCCCGCTTTGCAGGGGCAATCCGCTCGCGGTATTCGCGCAATCGCTTGCCGTGGGTGGCATGGATCCGGGCGCGCAGTTCCTTGTCTGCCTGGGCGCTCAGCGGCCCGTCCAATGCTGTCGAGGTGAACAGCAAATGGGACATGATCCGGTCCCTGAACGCGGCCTCGTCCTGACCTTCGATCACCGCAATCACGGCCAGCTTCAGCCACTGGCTGACGCTCATCTGCGCGGCGTCGGCGGCGGCCTTCACGGCCCGGTAAAGCGGCTCATCGACATAGCATTGCAACGCAAAACGCATGGGGCAAAACTCAGGTTGGCCGCCCACCCCGGCCGAAAACCCCTCCGCCACGAGACATTATGCTACTGTCAGGCCAAGCCTGTAGGAAAGTTGTTTTTATTGACGCTTTATCAATGGATTGGCGCGATCCAAGTTACATCTAATTTGCCGATCAGCGGCTGACATCAGATGAAATCAGGCAGGGACAAGGCATCCACTGAACTCGACATGGCGGAATCGCGCCAGTTCCCCGCACCGGGCTCCCGGGTACGGTGTGCTTGCAAACCAACTCGGAATTAGAGGCTGGGGCAACTTCTAAGAGTTGGAGGAGAGACGATAGTTCGATCACCAGAGCACCCAGCCCAGCGGCGTTTGAGCAAGTGACCTTCGAATGCGGGCGCCGCAATGCACGGGCGGGTTTCGGAAAAGCAGATCATTGGGGTGGTAAAATAAGCGGAAGCGGGTGCGAAGACCGCTGATCTGGCCCGGCGGCGGGGGTGTCGGAAGCGACTATCTACAACTGGAAGGCCAAGTATGGCGGACGCGATGCTGGACAACGTCGCTTTGAAGAACCTTCTTTCAAGAAGTGCTGACGCCCGCCGCGAAGCGGGAAGCTGTCGCTCATCTCCAGGCATGACACGGGATCCCGCATCCGAAAAGCTCGAGATCATCCAGATCGTCGAGCAATCGCACCTGCCCGCCAAGCGGACTCTGGACCAGCTCGGCATCGCCCGCCGGACGTTCTACCGCTGGTATGACCGGTACCTTGACGGTGGGCCGGAGGCACTGGCTGACCGGCCATCTGCGCCGAGCCGGGTGTGGAACCGCATTGCACCAGAGGTGCAGGACCAGATCGTCGAAATGGCGCTGGCGCAATCCGAACTCAGCCCACGCGAACTGGCCGTTCGATTTACCGATGAACGCCAATACTTTGTGTCTGAGGCCACGGTTTACCGTCTGCTCAAGGCCCACGATCTGATCACCAGCCCGGCATACGTCGTGGTGAAAGCGGCTGATGCGTTCCATACCAAGACGACCCGGCCGAACGAGATGTGGCAGACCGATTTTACCTACTTCAAGATCATCGGGTGGGGCTGGATGTATCTCTCCACCGTGCTCGACGACTTCTCGCGCTACATCATCGCCTGGAAGTTGTGTACCAACATGCGGGCCGAGGATGTGACCGACACGCTGGATTTAGCGTTGGTCGCATCCGGATGCGACAGCGCCACGGTGTTGCACAAGCCCCGGCTGCTCAGCGACAATGGTCCCAGCTACATCGCGGGCGAACTGGCGGAATACATCGAGGCCAACCAGATGAGCCACGTGCGCGGCGCCCCGATGCACCCCCAAACCCAGGGCAAGATCGAGCGCTGGCACCAGACCCTGAAAAACCGCATCCTGCTCGAGAACTACTTCCTGCCCGGCGGCCTCGAGGCCCAGATAGAGGCCTTCGTCGAGCACTACAACAACCAGCGCTACCACGAAGCGCTGTGCAACGTGACGCCCGCAGACGCCTACTTCGGCAGGGCACCAGCCATCATCAAACAGCGCGAAAGGATCAAGCGAAAGACCATCGAATATCGGCGCTTGCAACACCGCATGCTCGCCGCCTAACATCAACCCCGAGACGAGGCCCGCACTCCGCTAATCTACGCCGCGAGTTGCGCCAAATGTTCTGACGACGGACA
>JAFEEP010000177.1 GCA_018241045.1 Pseudomonadota bacterium
GCTGACGGTTGGCCAGATCTGGACCACGATCATCGGTTTTACCCTGCTGTACGGTACGCTCGCCGTGATCGAGGTGCGGCTGATGATCGCCACGATCCGCAAGGGACCGGTGGAGCACCATGAACCCGAAATGTCGCGCGGGTCGGCGGGCTATGCCCCGCTGCCGGCAGAATAAGGGAGGAACACGAAATGGAAATCCCTCTCGACTACGAAACGCTCCGGGTCATCTGGTGGGGCCTGATGGGCACGCTGCTGATCGGTTTTGCCTTGACCGATGGCTATGACCTGGGCGTCGCCGCGCTGATGCCGTTCATCGGCAAGACGGATGAGGAACGCCGCATGGCGATCAACGCCATCGCGCCGCACTGGGAAGGCCACCAAGTGTGGTTCATCTTGGGCGGCGGGGCAATCTTCGCGGCCTGGCCGTTCGTCTATGCGGTCAGCTTCTCCGGCTTCTACCTCGCCATGTTCCTGGTGCTGAGCGCGCTGATCCTGCGCCCGGTGGCGTTCAAGTACCGCTCCAAGCATGCCGATGCCGGCTGGCGCAATCGCTGGGACTGGGCGCTGTTCATCGGCGGCTTCGTGCCCGCGCTGGTATTCGGCGTGGCTGTGGGCAACGTGCTGCAAGGCGCGCCGTTTCGGTTGGATAGCGACCTGCGCAGCTTCTACGAAGGCTCGCTGCTCGGCCTGTTTTCGCCATTTGCGCTGATGACCGGGCTGCTCTCCGTCGCGATGGTGGTGATGCACGGGGCGGGTTTCCTCTCGGTCAAGATCGAGCAAGGCCTGGTTCTGGACCGCGCGCGCCGGATCGGCAGCGTGGCGGCCATCGCCAGCGTCATCCTGTTTGCGGCCGGCGGCCTGTGGGTTGCCAATGGCGCGATGGGCTTCCGGCTGGAAGGCGCAGTCGATCCGAATGGTCCCTCCAACCCGCTGTTCATCAAGACGGTCGCCGCGCCCGGTGCCTGGCTGGACAACTATGGCCGCTATCCCTGGATGGTGATTGCGCCGGTGCTGGGGCTGGTCGGACCGCTGGTCGCACTGCTGGGGATCCGCCGCCGTAGCCATGTGCTGAACCTGGCAGGGTCGTCGCTGGCGACCGTGGGCATCATCGCCACGGTCGGCCTGTCGATGTTCCCGTTCATCCTGCCAAGTTCCATCAATCCGCAATCGAGCCTGACGGCATGGAATGCCTCGTCCAGCCACTTGACGCTGTGGATAATGCTGATCGTCACGGTGATCTTTCTGCCGCTGGTGCTGACCTATACCGCCTGGGTGATGAAGGTCCTGTTCGGCCGGATCAGCTTGCGCGACGTGCGCACCAACCCCGACTTCTACTAAGGAGCGAAAACGATGTGGTATTTCGCATGGATCCTGGGGCTTGGCCTGGCGCTCGCCTTCGGCATCATCAACGGGATGTGGCACGAATTCCAGTCGCCGCTGGATGAGGACCCCAACCTGTGATGCGCCGCATCCTGACGGGCGTTGTCCTGGGGCTGGCCGGATGCGCGGCCCCGGCGCCGCAGCCGGTGGATGTTTCGGCCAAGTCGGCTGCGCTGGCCGACCGCTTCCAGGCTGACCTTCAGGGGCAATTGCAGGCGGCGATAAAGGCCGGCGGTCCGGTGGGTGCCATCGGCGTCTGCCAGCAGGCAGCGCCGGCCATTGCCGCCAGTCTGTCCCAGGAAAGCGGGGCAGAGGTGCGCCGGATCGCGCTCAAGGAGCGTAATCCGGGCGCGGCTCCGGATGGCGAATTGCGTGAGCGGCTGGAGCAACTGGCCGCCGCGCCTTTGTCCGCCGATGGCAAGCCGGCGGTCATGCAATGGAGCAGCGGTTCCGGTTCTGACGCCAGGACCCATTACATGCGCGCGATTCCGATGAAGGAGCAGCCATGCGCTGCCTGCCACGGTACGGCGATCGCCCCTGATGTGCAGGCCAAGCTGGCCGAACTCTATCCGGCCGACAAGGCCACCGGGTTCAAGCCTGGCGACATGCGCGGGGCCATTCTCGTGTCATGGCCGGTCGGTCAGGCACGGGGGAACTAGCATGACCCGGACGGCTGGCCGCCTGACTGTTGCCCTGCTGCTGGCGGTCTTCATTCTGCTGGCGCTGCTGCTGCGGACGCAAGGCAGTGCCAGTGCTTCCGCCCCGGCGCAGCTCGCGCCGCCCGACCAGCGCGAGGCCGTTTCGCTCAATCCGGCCCAGGCCGATCACGTCCTGACCGAGATGCGCGGCCTCCTGGCTTCGATCCGCGACATTCACTCCGCGATGGCGGTCGACGACTGGGGGGCGGTCAGCGCCGCAGCGCAGGCGCAAGGGACCGGACGCGGGAAACGACCGCCCGAGGGCTTGCGTGAGCGGCAGCCGCCCGGCTTTCGCCAGATGAGCAGCAGCATGCGCCAGCAATTCGATGCATTGAACCTTGCCGCAGCCAAAGGGGATCGCAGCGCTGCGAATGCTGCGCTTGGTCAGGCGCTCAATACCTGCGTTGCCTGCCACGACAGTTACCGGATCGAGATTGCCGATTGATCCCGCTTCTGCCGGCACCCCCATGCTGGCGGACAGGGGCCGCACCGGAAGCCCCCCTTCCGTGTGTGGCCCCAACAGTTCGGGTGAGGACGGCCCGTCGCTCGGTGTTACGGATGGTCAGCCCAAATCGGGTGACAACCATTTGCGCATCACGATAGTATAAACGGTGGGTGCCACGACAGGCGCAGGCTGAATGAAGGGTTTCGTCGACAACATCGAAAAGCTGACGGAAGAAAACGACGATTTCCGCCGCGTGCTTTATACCGGACACAACCTCCAGCTCGTTCTTATGGCGATCCAGCCTGGCGAGGAAATCGGAGAGGAAGTCCACGACGACCGGGACCAGTTCTTCCGCATCGAGGGGGGTGAAGGCGAGATCTGGATTGATGGCGTCTGCAACAAGGTCAAGGCAGACGACGGAATCATTGTGCCCCAGGGCGCGCGCCATAATGTGATCAGCACCGGCAAGGAGCCGCTGCGACTCTATACCATCTATGGCCCGCCGGAACATCTGGACGGGACTATCCACAAGACCTGCGCCGATGCGGCCGTGGACCATGAGCATTTTGATGGCCGGACGACAGAGTGATCAGGCGGCGATCAGGACCAGCAGGATCGCGGGCAGGTTCCGTCGGTTTATCGCCTTTCGATTCCCCGCATGAATGTTGTCACGTAATTATTCACGGGATTTCGTTCGGCCAGCACACATCATAGCTGTTAGCTCCCGCGTTCCAGAACAGGGCAATGTCGATGCCCGCCTCGGTCGCCA
>JAFEEP010000178.1 GCA_018241045.1 Pseudomonadota bacterium
TGGCCGGCGGCATCTTCGAGGGCAGCGGCCAGTCCTGCGTGGCGGGTTCGCGCGCCTTCGTGCAGCGCGGCGTGTACGACGAGGTCGTCGCCAAGCTGGTGGCCACGGCGCGCGCGCTGAAGGTGGACCTGCCCGACGCGGCCGGCGCCGAGATGG
The DNA here is from genome assembly GCA_018241045.1 of Pseudomonadota bacterium. Classification (GTDB taxonomy): domain Bacteria; phylum Pseudomonadota; class Alphaproteobacteria; order Sphingomonadales; family Sphingomonadaceae; genus Novosphingobium. The sequence continues at coordinate 157 of JAFEEP010000178.1, forward strand.
GCCCCCTGGCCACCTTCGCCCACCGCGACCGCGTGGCGGGCATGGTGGAGGCGGCGCGCGCCGCCGGGGCCGACGTGCTGGCCGGCGGCGCCCGCCCCGGGGACTCTCGCCTGGCGCAGGGCGCCTACTACCTGCCCACGCTGATCGCCGGCATCGACAACCAGGCCGCCATTGCGCAGCAAGAAATCTTCGGCCCGGTGCTGTGCGTGATCCCCTTCGAGGACGAGGCCGATCTCATCGCCCAGGCGAACAACACGGCCTTCGGCCTGGCCTCGGGCGTCTGGACGCGCGACTACCAGCGCGCCTGGCGCGTGGCGCGCGCGCTGGAGGCCGGCACGGTGTGGATCAACACCTACAAGCAGCTGTCGATCGCCACGCCCTTCGGCGGCTTCAAGGACAGCGGCATCGGGCGCGAGAAGGGCATCAACGGCATGCGCCTGTACCAGCAGCCCAAGGGCATTTACTTCGGCATGGGCGCGCTGGCCTGAGCCCGCCTCGAATTTCAAAGGACATACAAGATGCGAAAAATCCAACAAATCGGCTTCATCGGCCTGGGCGTGATGGGCGAGCCCATGTGCCGCAACCTGGCGCGCAAAGCGGGCGTGCCGGTGCTGGCGTTCGACCTGGCCAAGGAGCCGCTGGAGCGCCTGGCCACCGAAGGAGTGAAGTCGGCGGCCTCTCCCGCCCAGGTGATGGACCAGTGCGACGTGGTGTTTCTGTCGCTGCCCTCCGGCGAGATCGTGGCCAAGCTGGCGCGCGACGCCGACGGCCTGCTGGCCCATGCCAGCGCCGACCAGATCGTCATCGACCTGAGCACCTCGGCCGTGGACAGCACGCGCGCCCTGGCCGCCGAGTTTGAGGCGCGCCAGGCACACCTGGTGGACGCCCCCGTGGCTCGCACCCGCGCCGCCGCCGAGGCCGGCACGCTGGCCGTGATGGTGGGAGCATCGCCCGCGCTGTTCGAGCGCGTGCGGCCGCTGATCGCCACCTTTGCCAGCGACATCGCGCTGTGCGGCCCCGTGGGCTGCGGCCAGGTGCTGAAGATCCTGAACAACATGGTGCTGTTCGAGACCGTGGTCGCCGTGAGCGAGGCCAAGGCCATCGGCGAGCGCGCCGGCGTGGACCCCACCGTGCTGTTCAACACGCTCTCCATGGGCTCGGCCGACAGCTTTGCGCTGCGCAACCACGGCATGAAGGCCGTGCTGCCCGGCGAGTTCCCCGAGCGCGCGTTCTCGGTGCGCTACGCGCAAAAGGACCTGCACTACGCCCTGCAGCTGGCCCGGCAGACCGGCGTGGACGCGCGCGGCGCCCAGGTGGTCGATGGCTGGTTCAACGCCGCCATCGAGGCGGGCAAGGGCGAGAACTACCACCCCGTGATCAGCACGCTCATGGCGGCCCCGGGCAAGCGCTGAGCCCACGCACCCGCTGCCCCACACCCATTCCAGACCAGAGAGACATATGAACACCCGCAACACCCTGCTTCGCCGTCACGTCCTGCATGCGCTTGCGGCCGTGTGCATGGCCCCTCTGGCGGCCACGGTGGCCCAGGCGCAGACGGCGACCTTCAGCGCCACCGCCGTGAAGCTCGTCGTGCCGTACGCGGCAGGGGGCGCCACCGACATCGTGGCGCGCGCCGTGTCCGAGAAAATGGCCACGCTGTGGGGCAAGCCCGTCGTCATCGAGAACAAGCCCGGTGCCGGCACCACGCTGGCCGCAGCGCAGGTGGCGCGCATGCCCGGCGACGGCTCCACGCTGTACATGACGACCTCCGCGCACACCATCGCCGGCAGTATCTACAAGAAGCTGGACTTCAATCCCGTGACGGACTTCGCGCCGCTCACCCTGATCGTCAAGGTGCCCCTGGTGCTGGTGGTGCGCCCCAACATGAACGTGCACACGCTCGGCGAGTTCCTGAAGTACGTCAAGGCCAACTCCGACAAGGCATCGTTCGCGTCCCCGGGCAACGGCACGGCCCAGCATCTGGCCGGGGAGCTGTTCAACACCACCGCCAAGACCAAGATGACGCATGTGCCCTACCGTGGCGATGCGCCCGCCATCACCGACCTGATGGGCGGCTCCGTCGATGCCATGTTCGCCACGCTGACCGCCGTGCTGCCGCACATCGCCTCGGGCAAGCTCACGGCCATCGCGCTGGCCAACGGCAACCGCGTGGAGAAGGTGCCCGAGATCCCGACGTTTGCCGAGGCCGGCATGAAGAATTTCGAGGCCGCCACCTGGTTCGGCGTGCTGGCCCCCGCCGCCATGCCCACGGCGCTGCGCGAGCAGATCAGCCGCGACATCCGCTCCGTGGTCGCACAGCCCGACATGCGCAAGCGCCTGATCGACCTGGGCGGCGAGGTGGTGAGCAGCGATCCCGCGGAATTCCAGCGCTTCATGCAGGCGGAAACCGCCAAGTGGCAGGAGATCGTCCGCACCTCGGGTGCCACGGTGAACTGACTGAACTGACGGCAGACCTCCACTTCTATCGCGCCGACTCCGGCCTGGGCGCCAGGCTCGATGGCATCGGCACCGGCAAGACGCGGCTCCAAGTGAGAACCCGGTGCGGTGCAAGAAGTACACCGCCCCGGTATGGCAAGCCATTTCCAGGCCTTCCCTCAAGGCCACTCAACCCCATAGGAGATTGAACATGAAAAAAATCGCCATCGCTGGACTGCTGTGCCTTGCAGGCACGGCGTTTGCCCAGGAAGAACTCAAGATCGGAGCCATCGTCACGCTGTCAGGGGCGGGAGCGGCCTGGGGACAGGCGATGCTCTACGCCACGGAGCTCGCGGCCGACGATGTGAACGCCAAGGGCGGATTGGACGTGGGCGGCAAGAAGTACAAGGTCAAGGTCGTTCCCTACGATGACAAGTACCAGGCCGGCGAAGCGGTGACCGCGGCGAACCGCCTGGTCTTCGAAGACAAGGTCAAGTACATCATCGGCCCGGTGGGCTCTGCCGCTGCGCTGGCGGTCACCCCCATCGTGGACAAGAACAAGGTGGTGATGCTCACGCTGGGCTTCACCGACAAGGCGCTGGGCAAGGACAAGGCATTCAACTTCCGTCCCAACCTCACGACGATGGAGACATCGCAGCCCCAGATCAACTGGATCGTGAAGGCCAAGAACATCAAGAAAGTGGGAGGCCTGTTCCCCAATGATGAAACCGGCCAGCAGATCGCCCAGGACCTGGAGAAGGCCTACAGCAAGGCGGGCGCACAGCTCAATGCCAAGGAGTTCTTCGAGCGTGAACGCGTGGACATGATGCCGCTGCTGACCCGCATGATGGCCAAGGGCATCGATGCCATCGAGCTGGACGGCAATGCACCAGGCACGGCCGGCCTGATCGTCAAGCAGGCGCGCGAACTCGGCTTCAAGGGTTTCATCATTCGCAGCGGTGGCCCGGCAACGCCCGAAATCGTGAACGTCGCCGGCAACGGCGCTGCCAACGGCATGCTGGTGAACACGCCGATCAACCCGGCCAACACCGCCGTGAAGGCGTACTCGGATCGCTACTTCGCCAAATACAAGAAGCGCATGAACGGCTTCAGCCCCGCGTTCTACGACGGCACGCACATGCTGCTTCAAGCCATGTCGGCCGCAGGCACGACGACGGACACCGACAAGGTGCGCGTGGCGCTGGAGAACATCAAGGACTTCAAGGGGATTCTGGGCACGCTCAACTGGACGGGCGCGGAAGTCTATGGCGCAGCCCACCAGATCAGCGCCCCGTTCTACATTGCCCGCGTGCAGGACGGCCAGGAAGTGATCGAGGCCACTTGCTCGCTCACCGAGTGCAAGTGATCCGACTCAGAGCGTTCGGGGATACCGCCGTGGACTTTACTTTTCTGATTGGTCAGGCGTTGACCAATGGCCTCATCATCGGGCTTCTGTACCTGCTGATGGCCATTGGCTTCACACTGGTTTTTGGCGTGATGCGCGTCGTCAACTTTGCGCATGGCGAGTTCTACATGCTGGGCGCATTTTCGGCCTACGTGTGCGTCACGAAACTCCAGCTGCCCTTTCTAGCGGCGGTGCTCGCCACCTTCATCCTCACGCTGGTACTTGGCTGGATCATTGAAGTCGTGGTGATGAAGGGCTTTCGGGGTGAGGAACTCAACGGGATGATCGCCACCATTGGCCTGGCCATGATCCTGCAGAACGGCGCCCTCATGATCTTCGGCCCCGATCCCCAGTCCATGCCGGCCGTTGCCGAGGGTGTGGTTTCGCTCGGGCCGGTGATGTTGCCGATGTCACGCCTGTATGTGGTGGCGTTCTCGCTGGTGGTGCTGGTGCTGCTCTATGGGTTTCTCATGCACAGCAAGGGCGGCCGCGCGTTGCGCGCCGTGGTGCAGGACATCGAGATCGCCAACGCGCAGGGCATTCGCTCCCAGTTCATGTACCCGCTCGGGTTCGGCATTGGCGTTGCGCTGGCGGCCGTCGCCGGGGCCTTGATGGCGCCGGTGTTTTCGGTGTCGCCCAGCATCGGCTCCACGCCCTTGCTCAAGGCTTTCATCGTGGTCATCCTGGGCGGCCTGGGCAGCATTCCGGGCGCGGCGCTCGCGGCCTTGCTGCTCGGGGTTTTCGAGAGCGTGGCCAACCCCTTCATGTCCAGCAGTTTCTCGGACATGCTGCTCTTCGGCTTCGTGATTTTGATGTTGATCTTCCGTCCTTCCGGATTGCTCGGAAAGGCAGGTCGCTGAGCCATGAACGTTTCCACCATGACCGAAAACCACAACAAGGGCGCACGCACCAGGGCGTTCGATCAAGCCCCGGGCAACGCATGGAAGGCATGGATTCCTGCACTGCTCGTGCTGTTTGCCATTCCGCTGCTGCTCGCCGGGAATCCGTTCTACATCCACCTGGCGGTGCTCATCTGCCTGAACATCATTTTCGTGAACGGGCTTGCGCTCATCAACCGCACGGGACAGCTTTCGTTCTGCCACGCGGCATTCATGGGTATGGGCGCGTACGCAGCGGTGATTTGCACCGTCCGTTTTCAGACGCCCTTTCTCATTTCGGTGTCGGCCGGCGTCGCCGTCTCCATGCTGGCGGCCTACCTGCTTGGCGCGGTCATCCTGCGTTTGCAAGGCGTGTACTTCGTGCTCGTGACCTTCTGTTTTGGCGAATTGTTCCGGCTTGTGATGCTGGAGGGCGGCGACATCACCGGCGGCGCCAACGGCATCGCCAACATCCCGCCCGCGCGACTGTTCGGCTTCACGTTTGACAGCAAGCTGTCGTTCTATGTTCTGGCGGCTGCCTGCGCTTTCCTGTCGATCGTTTTCTTGATCGCACTCTTCAAGACGCCCAAAGGCAATTCGCTCGATGCCGTGGGCGACAACCCCGATCTGGCCGAGGCCAGCGGCATCAGCATTCAAGGCTCGCAAACGTTTGCCTTCGTACTGGGCAGCGCGTTTGCCGGTTTTTCAGGGGCCCTGCTGGCGCACTATCTGGGCTTTGTTTCGCCGGAGTCGTTCAACCAGCATATCTCCGTGGCGGCCATCATCATGCTGGTGATTGGCGGGCGTGGCTCGGTACTGGGTCCGATTCTTGGCGCGCTCATCATGACGCCGCTGCCAGAGCTGTTTCGGAGTGCGATTGAAACGCAGAACATCATGTACGGCATCACGCTGATCCTGGTGCTCAAGTTTCTGCCCATGGGCCTGGTGGGTATCGGCGCCAAGCTTCGGGGCAAGAAAGGCCAGCCATGACCACACTACTCAAGATCGACGGCCTTTCCAAGACATTCGGCGGATTGGCTGCAGTGCGTGACCTGAGCTTTGAGCTCAAGGAAGGCGAGATCGTCGGCCTGATAGGCCCGAATGGCGCCGGCAAGAGCACGGCGTTCAACATGATCAGCGGCTCACTCACGCCAACCGCGGGCAAGATCACTTTTGCGGGCGAAGACATCACCGGCCGCAAGCCAAGCCATGTCGTCAAGCACGGACTGGCCCGCACCTTCCAGTCAGCCACCGTCTACCTGAAATCGACGGTGCAGGAAAACATTTACCGCGGTGCGCTGTGTCACTTCGACATTCCCGTGTGGGCTCAACTTGCTCAAACTTCCGCATACAAGGCCGCACGGCAGAAGATTCGTCATGAGGTCGACAAGGTGCTGGAAATCACCGGACTTGCGCCTTACCGCCATGAAATAGCGGGCGAGCTTGCCTACGGGCACCAGAAGCGCATTGGCGTGGCGATTGGCCTGGCGACGAATCCGCGCCTGCTCTTGCTCGACGAACCCGCGGCCGGCCTGAACCCGGAAGAGTGCGCCGAATTCGGGCGTCTGTTGAAAACACTGCGCGACGAGCATCGCATTTCGCTGCTGTTCGTCGAGCACCACATGGCCCTGGTGATGGGAACCTGCGAAAAGATCATCGTCCTCGTGCAAGGACAAAAGATCGCTCAGGGCACTGCGGAAGAAATCCGTAACAGCCCCGCCGTGATCGAAGCCTATCTGGGAGCGGATGAAGATGCGCACGCTTGAGGTCAGGGACATCGTCGTCCACTACGGGCTGGTCGAGGCCTTGCACGGCGTGAGCTTCAAGATCGACGCAGGCAAGATCGTGGCGCTGATCGGCTCCAACGGCGCCGGCAAGAGCACCACGCTCAAGGCGCTGATGGGCCTGAAGAAGCTCACGTCCGGGTCGCTGCTGCTGGACGGCAAGCGCATCGACGGCACCCACTCGGCGCAACGCGTGGGCCTGGGCATTGCGTTGTCACCCGAGGGCCGCCGCCTCTTTCCGCGCATGTCGGTCTGGGAAAACCTGATGGTGGGCGCACATACCGTGGGCTCTGCGGCACAGCGCAGCAAGTCGCTGGACCTCGTCTATGAACTGTTTCCGCGCGTCAAGGAGCGCTGCGAGCAGATGGCGGGCTCCCTCTCGGGTGGCGAGCAGCAGATGGTGGCCATCGGCCGCGCGATGATGTCCAATCCGCAGATATTGATGCTCGACGAGCCATCGCTTGGGATCGCACCCAAGATCGTTTCCGAGATTGCGCAGGCCATCAAGCGCCTGAACAAGGAAACCGGCATCTCCGTCATTCTGGTGGAGCAGAACGCGCGCCTGGCGCTCAAGATGTCCGATGACGCCTATGTGTTTGAACAAGGGCTGGTGATCCGCTCGGGCTCGGGCCAGGAATTGCTGCACGACGTGTTCGTCCAGAAGGCCTTCCTCGGCATCTGAATCTGACAACCATCGAGCCCATCATGAGTCACCAGAACCCCGTTCCCATCATTCCCCGCGCCGAAGTACGCCCGGCCTGGCTTGCACAGCACACCGAAGAAGCGCTGGAGCCTGGACTCGCGATCATCGACCCGCATCACCACCTGGCCGACCACAACTGGGGCGGCTATCTGGCAGATGAGCTGCTGGCCGACCTGAATTCAGGCCACCGCATCGAATCGACGGTGTTCATTCAGGTCGGCTTCGCCTACCGCGAGAGCGGGCCGGAGCCGTTCAAGCCCGTGGGAGAGACCGAGCGCGTAGTGCAGATCGCCAACCAGGCCAACAGCCTGCAAGACAGAACGCAGATTTGCGCAGGCATCGTCGGGTTTGCGGAATTGTCCCTGGGCGCGTCCGTAGAAGAGGTCCTGGCCGCGCAGATGGAAGCTGGCGCCGGCAGATTTCGCGGCATCCGCTGCCACGCTGCGGCACATGAAAAGTTCCAGTACGGGGTGATGCATGCACCGCCACTGCATCTCTACCTCAGCCCCCAATTCCGCGCAGGCTTTGCCAAACTCGCCCAGTTCGGCTTGAGCTTCGACTCATGGGCCTATCACACCCAGTTGGATGAGCTTGCCGACCTGGCCAAGGCATTTCCCGACACCCCGGTCGTCATCGACCATATCGGCGTGCCGCTGGGCGTAGGCCCCTATGCGGGGCATCGTGACGCTGTGTTTGTCGAGTGGAAGCAGCGGTTGCAACACATCGCCCAGTTGCCCAATGTTTTCATCAAACTGGGCGGACTGGGAATGAGCGTGTTCGGGTTCCCGTTCCACGAACGGGAGCGCCCCCCCACCTCCGCAGAGCTTGCGCAGGCCTGGAAGCCTTACATACGCACCTGTATTGATATCTTTGGCCCGGACCGCTGCATGTTTGAGAGCAACTTTCCGGTGGACAAGGGCACGTGCAGCTATCAGGTACTGTGGAATGCGTTCAAGCGCATCACAGCCGACATGTCGGCCGACGAAAAGAGGCGGCTCTACCGCGACACGGCGGCGAGCTTTTACCAGCTGTAGTCTCCACGTTATCCGCGACGTTGAGGGCCGCGCCTTTGTGCTCGGCAGCGCTTGCTCAGTTGGCGGGCGAGAAGGTCATGGGCTCACACTGCGTGTCAGCTCCAGGCTGGTTGCAGACGTACAGGATTTACCGGCTAA
>JAFEEP010000179.1 GCA_018241045.1 Pseudomonadota bacterium
CCGGAACGATCGACCGCATGATGATCGGGGGTGAGCGTATCCGCCTGGTCGATTTCAAGACCGCGCGCCGCCCGCCCGTCAGCCTTGACGAGGTGCCGGTGGCGATCCTGCGCCAGATGGCCGCCTATGCTGCGGCGCTCGAGGTGGTCTATCCCGGTCGGCAGGTCGAAGCGGCCTTGCTTTATACGCAGACCCCGCAGCTTCTGGTCATTCCGCCCGAGCTGCTGGCGCTTCACAAGCAGGCGTTGCCGACGGCCTAGCAATCCTTCGCGCCTCGCCCGTTGCCAATCACGCGATGCCGCCTAGATTGGGCCCAAGCAAACAGGAGATTCCCATGGCCACCAAAGCCGTAACCGATGCCAGCTTCGCCAGCGACGTGCTGGGCAGCGACAAGCCCGTCCTCGTCGATTTCTGGGCCGACTGGTGTGGCCCCTGCAAGATGATCGGGCCGAGCCTTGAGGAAATCAGCGACGAACTGTCCGACAAGGTGACGATCGCCAAGGTCGACATCATGGAAAATACCGACATCGCCGCCAAGTACGGGGTGCAGTCGATTCCGCTGATGGTGCTGTTCAAGAACGGCGAGCCCGTCGCGCAAAAGCTGGGCGCGGCACCCAAGAGCCAGCTCAAGGGCTGGCTGGAAAGCGTCCTTTAAATTTCAGCCAATCGCGCGGCGAGCTGGTCGAACAGGGCCGGGCTCGCCGCGCCGATCAGGCCGGGGAGGTGCGCCTCGTCGACCCGATAGGGTCGGCCATCGGCGCGCGCCGCCTTGCCTCCCGCTTCGTTGAGGAACAGCACTCCGGCGGCGTGATCCCAGGCGAGAGTGCGCTCGAAGATCGAGACGTCGTTGATCCCGAAGGCGATGCGCGGATATTGTTCGGCGGCGCAGCGCGGAATGTCGACCAACTGGTAGTGGGGCGCGATGTGTTCGCGCATCGCCTCGCGCTTGCCTGGGTCCATGAATACCAGCGAGATTGCTGCTATCGGCGGGTTGTGGTTCGATTGCTGCGCCTTGAGCGGATCGCCCATCATGAATGCCCCGCCGCCCCTGGTTGCGTGGCAGAACCGGTCGCTCAGCGGATCGTAGATCCACCCGCCCACCGTTTCGCCGCCTTCACTCAGCGCCACCAGTACCCCGAACGGGCCTCTCCCCGCGGCAAAGTTGTTGGTTCCGTCGACCGGGTCGATGATCCAGCACAGGTCATCACCGAGCCGGTCGAGCAAGGCGGGGTCGGCACTCGCCGCTTCCTCGCCGACGATGGTAGCCTCGGGCAGGATGCGGGCCAGACCTTCGGCGAGGATCACTTCGGCCTCGCGGTCGGCCACGGTGACCAGCTCATTGCCGCCCTTGTCGATGATTTCGCCCGCTTGCAGCGTCTGAAAGCGCGGCATGATCGCGCGCTCGACGGCGTCGAGGATCACCGGATAGACCGCGCGGGTCAGCGCATCGGCGATCACGAACGGTAGTCCGCATTGATCGAGATGTAGCCGTGAGTCAGGTCGCAGGTCCACACTGTCGCGCGCCCCTCGCCAAGGCCAAGGTCGACCTCGATCGTGATGTCCTGCCCCTTGAGGTGCGCGGCGACTGGTGCCTCGTCATAGTCTGCCAGCGGCAGTCCCTCGCGCGCGCACCAAGTGCCGCCGAAGCCGATTGAAAGCCGGTCGCGGTCAGCCGGTTCACCTGCCTTGCCCACGGCCATGACGACGCGGCCCCAATTGGCATCCTCGCCCGCGGTCGCCGTCTTGACCAGCGGCGAGTTGGCGATGGCCAGGCCGACCTTGCGCGCGCTGTCGTCGCTGGCCGCGCCAGTGACGGTCACCGCGATGAACTTGCTCGCGCCTTCGCCGTCGCGCACGACCAGGTGGGCAAGCTGATGGCAGACATCATTCAGCGCGGCGGCAAAGGCGTCCGCCCCAGGTGAGTCAAATCTGCTCAGCTCCGTGTTGCCCGCCTTGCCGGTGGCGAAGGCCAGCACGGTGTCGCTGGTCGAGGTGTCGCTGTCGACGGTGATACAGTTGAAGCTGCGATCGCTGGCTGCGCTGAGCAATTGCTGCAGGAAGGCAGGTGCGATCGCGCAATCGGTGAAGACATAGCCCAGCATCGTCGCCATGTCGGGCGCGATCATCCCCGATCCCTTGATGATCGCGGCGAGGGTTACGGTCTTGCCATCGACCATGGCCGTCGCCAGCGCGCCCTTGGCAAAGGTGTCTGTGGTGCCGATGGTCTCGGCGGCATCTTCCCAGGTGCAAGGCACGGTTTTGAGCGCGGCCTCGATCCCGGCGCGTGCCTTGTCCTTGGGCAGGGGCACGCCGATCACCCCGGTCGAGGAGACGAAGACCTGCTCGCGCGGGCAACCCAGGTGCGCTGCGACCTGGTCCATGATCGCCTCGACCGCCTCGCGCCCGCGGTAGCCGGTGAAAGCGTTGGAGTTTCCGGCGTTGACCACCAGCGCCCGGGCCTGGCCCTGCCTGACGTTGTCACGCCCAAGCTCAACCTCGGAAGAACAACAAACGTTGCGAGTAAAAACCCCGGCCACCGCCGTCCCCTCGGCCAGCTCGACGTAAGTCAGGTCGCAGCGCCCCCAGTCCTTATACCCGGCTCGCGCCACGTGCAGCGTTACGCCGTCGATCGGCGGAATGGCGGGGAAGGGCCGGGCGAGGGGGGAGGTGGCATGGCTCATGGTTGTGTTCACTGTCCCAGCTTGACCAGCGCCGTCGGCGCCGCGCCGGTGCGGGCGTTGACCGCCCAGGTGAGGCGTTGGCCGGTGGTGTCGGCGCTGGGGCCGTCCTCGGTGTTGTTGGCGAGGATCGTGCCGTCGGTGATGATCGCGAAGTGGCCGTCCATTTCGGGAATGGGCAGCTTCTTGCCGTCCTTGTCACCTTCCATGGCTGCCATCGCTGCAAAGCTGCTCATGTTGCCGCTACCGGATTGCGGGCCGAAACCGGGGGCATCGACGCGGACCGTGCCATCGCTGCGGCGGATCAGCGTGACGAAGGCATTGGCCATCGGAAAGCGCTCGATAGTCGGGAAGGTAAAATCATGGTCGAGCCGGCCGGAGATCGCGAAGGCCACGTCGTAGAGCCCGTCGCCCTTGTAGATCACGCTTTTCCACCCGGACTGCTTGCGCAGCCGCTCGGCCATTTCCTCGGCTGCCTTGGGGCTGGTCGGGTCGATCCCGCCAAACAGGGCCTTGGTCTTTTCCGCATCACGCGCGGTGTTTTCGGCCTTGGCCTTCTGCGCCTTGTCCCAGTCAGCACGTTGGGCGTCGATTTTGGCCTTGGTGCAGTCGCGGGGCTTGCTCTCGCCCTTGGCGAAGCAGGGCGAGGGCTCGAACGGTGCATCCTGGCTGCGGCCCATTTCGGCCAGTTTGGTCAGGCCCAGCATCGAAATCTCGCCAGTGTAGGTGAAGGCGAAGTGCCCGTCCTTGCGCAGATCGAGAGTCGAATCGAACTTGCCTGGCGACAGCAGGCAGGCACCCAGCAACAGACTGAGTCCCGCCACGGTGAAGGCGGCAAGGCGGCGCAGCGGAACGGCAGCAGGCATCGGATGATCCTTCCCTAGGAAGCGGGGCGCGTCGCCACGGCGTAGAGCGCGATCGCCGCGGCGTTGGAAACGTTGAGGCTTTCGATCGTGCGGGTGATCGGCAGGCGCGCAATCGCATCGCAGTGCTGGACCACGTTGTGGCGCATCCCTTCGCCTTCGGCCCCCAGCACCAGCGCGCCGGGGCCGGTGGGCAGGGCCTCGGCAAGGGTGGTAGTGCCTTCGCCGTCAAGCCCGATGCGCCAGTACCCGGCCTCGGCCATGTCCTCCAGCGCGCGCGACAGGTTGACCACGCGGACCCACGGCACGACCTCAAGCGCACCAGAAGCGCTTTTCGCCACGGTGCCCGATTCGGGCGGGGCGTGGCGATCCTGCGTGACAATGGCGCAGGCGTTGAAGGCCGCGGCAGAGCGTAAAATCGCGCCGACGTTGTGCGGATCGGTAACCTGGTCGAGCACCACCACCGGGCGCGCCGGATCACCATGAAGCACGTCCTCGAGGAACACGTCTTCAAGTGCGTTGCACTCCAGCACCAGTCCCTGATGCGGTGCATCCCGCGCTACCAGCCGGGCAAGGTCGGCGGGCGAGGCATATTCGAGCGGAA
>JAFEEP010000017.1 GCA_018241045.1 Pseudomonadota bacterium
CAGATCGAACCCGCGCAGTCGGGTCTGGGCCAATTGCACGTCGGCGACCACATAGGGTTTGTCGTAAAGCACCACCCGGCCATCGGCGATGGCGCTGCCGATCGTCAGCTTGGCCGGACCGGGCAGCACCGTATCGTTGGCGCGCAGGTGGAACACCGCTTCCTGATGGCGCCCGGTCGCGCCAAGCTGCACGGTCCCGGCAAGGCCGCGGCCGTTAGCGGCAAGCTGACCGACGTAAGGCCCGACCGGCGTCGATTGCACCCGCCCGGTGAAGCCGATTCCGGTCAGGTCGCCGTGCCTGATCTCGAAAACGGTCGGGCCCTTGCCCTGCGCCATGGTCACCTCGGCGGTCAGCGGGCCATAGTCGGTCTGGCCAGTGGCGAGCAGGTGGTAGGAGCCATCGTTGCCGATGATCTGCGCGCGCAACTGGGCAAGGCCCAGCCCCAGCCCGGGACTTTGCGCCACAACCACCGCCTTGGGATTGCGCGAGGTTCCGGTCAGCTCCAGCGCCAGCGGGCCATAGCGGGTTGAATGGCCGGTGGCGGTTACCGCGATCTGGCCATCGGGGCTGTAACTGCCGTGCCCGTCGAACACCCGCAGCAGCGGGGCGGCCAGCCGCAAGCGGGAAAAGCGGACAATCCCGTCGCGGTCATAGGCGAAATCGCCCGATCCCGCGGCATTGCCGCCCAGGAAATCGCGCACCGCCGTGTTGAACACCTGCTGCGAGCGGGCGTGAAGCGATCCGGTCAGGCGGACTCCCTTGCCGTTGCCCTCCAGCTTGCCCGAGGTATCGAGCGCCAGCACGCCGACGCTGTCGATGCGGTACGAATTGACCCGCCCGGTCAGCGCCCCGCTATAAGCGCCGCGCGCCATGTCGGCGACCAGCGTGGCCTTGGCGTCGATCCGGTCGGAACGGAGGCGCAGGTTGTCAGCGAGAAGGCGCGAACCCTTTATCGCCAGATCGCCATCGAGCGCGACGTTGCGCAGGGGACCGCCCGCCGCAGTGTCGAGTCCGGCGATCCGCGCCACCCGGGCCGAAACCGGCACCGCGATCTGATCGGCATCGACCCGGGCCGTGCCGCTGGCGCTCAGTCCTTCCAGCGCGATATCGTTGATTGCCAGCGCGGCGGCATTCACCCGGTACTGTACTTGCGGGCGCGCGAAAGCGCCATCGAGCTTGACCCAGCCCTGGACCGCGCGGCCAGTGAGTCCGCGCGCAAGCGCCTCGGGCCGAAGCAGGTTGGCGGCGACCGCCAGTCCGGCGAAGCGGTTGGCGCCAAGATCGATCACGCCGCTGGGCGCGAGGGTGATCGCATCGGAGGCGATCTGCCCGCCCAGCGTCGCGCGGCGCTGGTCGAGCGCGGCGGAAAGGTCGATCCGCGTCTCGGTCCCCGCAAGGCGCGCCACGGTGCCGTTGAGCAGCGGTTGCAGCCGCGCTGTGCCCGCGGCCTTGACCGTGCCCTGGCGCGCCGCCAGCGCCAGCCGCGCCAGCTCGCCCCGACCAAGATCGGCGGCGAGTGTGCCGTCCCACCGCGCCCAGTCTCCCGCGCCGTCAAGGCGCAGCGCCAGTCCATCCTTCAGCCCGGCGAGCGCCCCGATCACCCCGCCCGCCGGGGCATCAAGCTGCACTTTCAGCGCGAGCCGGTTTGCCTCGGGCACGGCATCGAGATCGAGATCGAGCCGGTCGCCACCCGGCGCGCCGATGGTCTGCGCGGCAAGTTTGACCTCCGCGCGCCGGTCCGCCACGTGCGCCCGGCCATCGATCCGCAGCACGCGCCGCGCGCCCGACACCGCTGGTTCGGCGACCAGCCGGTCGACCGTCAGGCGGCCGATGTCGATGGTCAGGTCGGGCAGCAGCGGGCCTTTCGTCGTACTGGGCTTGAACGCGGGCACCCGCTCCAGATCGACCAGCGCGGCATGGGCCGAACGAATGTCGACATGGCCGCGCAGGTAAGCGAACGGCCGCCAGTCGAGCGCGATCTGCGGGACATCCAGAAACACCCCTTTGGTGTCGTAAACCTTGACCTCGCGCAGCGTGGCCGCGCCATAGAGCGAGCCGTCGATCCGCCCGACCGCGATGCGCAGGCCATTGGCGAAGGTCATGCCCGAGACTTGCCGCGCCACCAGCGCCCGGCCCGGCCCGGTATTGAGCCCCGCGATCAGCAGCCCCAGCGCGGCCAGCAGCCCCAGCACCGACCACCCCAGAACACGGTGCCAGCGCCGACGCGGTGCAGCCGCCTCGATCGGCGGCTCGCGGTCCACGGCGGGCGCCTCGCCATCCATCAGAACGCCTGCCCGATCGAGACATAGACGTTGATCCGGCTCTCGCCGGCGCGACGCTTGAGCGGGGTTGCCAGGTCGACTCGCATCGGCCCGAAATTGGTATAGATCCGCCCGCCGATCCCCACCCCGGTGCGCAGGTTCGTGAACCGGGGCATATTGCTTTGATAGACCTGCCCGACATCGGCAAAGGCAGCGATGCCATAGTCGCCAAAGCGGTAGCGCAGCTCGAGCGACGCTTCGTTGAGGCTGCGCCCGCCGGTGGGGTTGCCCTCGATGTCATGGGGGCCGAGCTGCTGGTAGGCAAAGCCGCGAACCGATCCGCCGCCGCCGCCGTAAAGCCGCCGCGAGGGCGCCAGATCGTCAAGTGCGGCCCCCTGAATAGAGGCGACCAGCACCCGCCCGGCCAGGATCAGATCGTTGCCGACGCGTTGATAGGCCGTCCCCTCGCCGCGCAACCGGACATAGGGCGAGAACTGGCCGCGGAGCGATCCTTCCGGCTCGGCCAGCACGGTCAGGCGATAGCCCTTGCCCGGATCGAGCAGGCTG
>JAFEEP010000180.1 GCA_018241045.1 Pseudomonadota bacterium
GATTCTGATCAATCTTCCGGGGGAATCTTCTTCCGTCGTCACGGTCATCGACGGCCATCAGATGGCGCGCCGGGGGCGGGCGGGACCGGCACTGGCCGCGGCGGCACTGGGCTCGCTGTTCGCGGGCTGCGTCGGCACTTTGATCATCGCCGCATTCGCCAAGCCGCTGACCCAAGTAGCCTTCTCATTCGGTCCGGCCGAGTATTTTTCGTTGATGGTGCTTGGAATGATCTGCGCCGTCGTGCTTGCGCACGGCTCGGTCATCAAGGCCATCGGCATGACGGTGCTGGGTTTGTTGCTCGGTCTGGTGGGCACCGACGTCAACTCCGGCGATGTGCGGTTCAGCTTTGGCGTCGCCGAGCTGACGGACGGTATCGGCTTCATCGCCGTTGCCATGGGCGTCTTCGGCTACGCGGAGATCATCTCCAATCTGTCCAAGCCTGAGGAAAAGCGGGTAGCCATCGTTGCAAGCCTGCGGGGGCTGATGCCTTCGGCTACCGAATTCAAGCAAATGGTGCCAGCCGTGCTGCGCGGCACCTCGCTGGGTTCGGCACTTGGCATCTTGCCCGGCGGTGGCGCGATGCTCTCCTCTTATGCTGCCTATGCACTGGAGAAACGCGTACCGGCGCGCTCTGACGAGGTGCCCTTCGGGAAGGGGAACATCCGCGGCGTAGCGGGGCCCGAGGCGGCCAACAATGCCGGCGCCCAAACCTCGTTTATCCCGCTGCTGACCTTGGGAATCCCGTCGAATGCAGTCATGGCACTGATGGTCGGTGCCATGATGATCCATAACATCCAACCCGGCCCGCAGGTCATGGCCAGCAATCCGTCGCTGTTCTGGGGATTGATCGTATCAATGTGGATCGGCAACGTAATGCTGGTGATTCTCAATCTACCGATGATCGGCGTGTGGATCCGTCTACTGACCGCCCGCTATCGCCTGCTGTTTCCGGGAATCGTGCTGTTCTGTGCACTGGGCGTTTATTCCACCAACAACAGCACCTGGGATATCTGGATGGTGGGGATTTTCGGCGTGCTGGGCTACGTGTTCGCCAAACTCAAATGCGAACCCGCTCCACTGATGCTCGGCTTCGTTCTCGGGCCGATGATGGAAGAGAATCTACGACGTGCTCTGCTGCTGGCGCGCGGCGAGTGGACCGTGTTCCTGAGCAGCCCGATCTCGGCCGGTTTGCTGCTGTGCGCGGTGCTGGCTTTGGCGGTAATGTCGTCGTCGGCGATTCGCCGAAAACGGGAAGATGCGTTCGTGGAGGAGTAAGCTCAGCCGGCCCTGCGCCCTGGCGGGCGCTGCCTACGGCACCAGCACATCAGCCGCGCACGGCCGCCCCGCCTCGTCCACCGTCTGCAAGCGCACCGTGAACCCCCACAAACGGTGCAGGTGACGCAACACGCGCGGCGTTTCGTTGCCGAGCGGCCGGCCGCGGTGACGCATGTGGCGCACGGTCAGGCTGCGGTCGCTGCGCATAGGAATTTCAAACGGTCTGTGGAAAGCCTGGAAAGCCCGACTCAGCCCTGGGTGGGCAGCCGATGCCTGCCTGGATGGCTTGGAACTGGCGCCTGGGCCGTTGCCTTGTCTGGATTCGGCCCGCCCTGACGGCTCGCCTCGCGCTCGTTGGGCCTTGATCTCGGGGTTGACCCTGTGTTTTCCGCCATCCAGTCCGCACGCGGGCGCAGCGCCACCGGCCACTGGCGCCAGGCTGCGCAGCCCTTTGTGATGTGTACGGTGTCCGGGACGGTCGACGCGGCTCAGGCGGCTTCAGTCTTGCCGCGCCTCGCGCGCTCGGCCTCTGGGCGGCGGCTGCGGATCCAGTCCCAGGTGGGTCAGGATCTTCTCGATCACCGGTCGCTCCAGGATGGCCGCGATGATCTTGAGCTCCCCGGCGCCGCAGTTGGGGCAGTGCTGCATGTCGATGTCGAACACGCGCTTGAGTAGCCGCGCCCAAGCAATTCGGTGCGGTCGGTCCGGCCGGTCCGGGTTAGTCTCGGTCTGGACCACGCATTCGCTGGCGGCAACGGCTGCGGTGGCCCGTTCCTCCACCTCGGGCCCTTGCGGCACCACCAGGGACCGCAGCTTGGCGTTGGGCGCCAGCACGCCGTGGAACCTGATGAGATGCAGACGCGGCCGGGGAACCAGCGCCGCAAGCCGCTGCATGAACTCCAGCGGGCTCAAGACCAGATGCGTCGTGCCGTCGCGCCACGGTGTCTTCAGCTTCAGCTCGACCTGCCCGGCGGCATTGACCTGCACCCGTTCGTCGGAAAGCGCCGGCCGGGTGATGTAGCGGCACAGCTGCTCCAGCCGCTTGCGGTCATGGGCTTCGACCCGCACCGCGGCGTGCAGGCTGAATCCGTCGATGTCGGCGCACAGCGGCTGGCGGGCCGAGTCCTCGCGCGGCATCGCGCCTCTCAGGGTCAGCACCTTCTGCCCGGCGCGCGGCCCGAAGGCGATTCGGTAGGTGATGGCCGCGGCCTGCAGCGGCCGCAGCGTGCGCGCCTCCTCGCCGTCGGCATCCGGCTCGGCCAGGTAGGTCTGGCCCATGTCTTCGACCAGCACGCCCCGGCGCGTGAGCATCTTCATCAGCCGGGCGATGACGGTCTGCAGCAGCGCGTGCAATTCGTCGTCGGTGGGCGCATCCGCCTCAATGAAGGCCGGCGAACCATCGGCGTCGCAGCAGTACACCCCGTCCAGTACCAGACAGTGCAGGTGGATGTTGAGGTTGGCGGCCGAGCCAAAGCGCTGGATCAGCGTGACGGCGCCGCCGTGACCTTCGTCAGCCTTGAGCCCCGCCTGCCGCAGCAGATGTCGCGTGACCACGCGCTGCACCACCTGCAGCACCGGCGTGACCAGTTCCGGCTGCGCGGCCAGCAGCACGCGCAGCGGGATCGGCAGCGACAGCACCCATTGCCGCACCGGCACGTGCGGGATGACGTGGTCGA
>JAFEEP010000181.1 GCA_018241045.1 Pseudomonadota bacterium
CCCGTCACGATTGTGTCGAGGGGTGGAGCGCGATTGGCAAGTGGCAGGGGCCGCAACTCTCCACGGTGCTGGCGCGGGCCGGCTTGCTCCCGTCGGCGCACTATGCGGTGTTCCACTGCGCCGATCTGCTCGACGGCGAGCCCTATTACGAATCGATCGACCTGATCGACGCCTTCCACCCGCAGACGATCCTCGCCTGGCGGATGAACGACCAGCCGTTAGACGAAGGGCACGGCGCGCCGCTGCGCCTGCGGGTCGAGCGGCAACTGGGCTACAAGCAGGCCAAATACGTCATGCGGATCGAACTGACTGGCAGCCTGGCACGAATCCACGGCGGCAAGGGCGGACTGTGGGAGGATCGGCGCGACTACGCCTGGTACGCCGGGATCTGATCAGCGCGCGGCAAGCAGCACGCACCAGTCGGAACGGCGGCCTTTCCAGGTTTCGGCGAGCCCTTCGCTAACCAGTTGCGCGCCGAGCGAGCGGCCATCGCGCATCACCACGCGCAGCGATCGACCATAGCGGTCGGTCGCGCGGCCCTGGGTGGCAAGTTCGAATCGCCCGGCATTGAGCAGCGCGGTCAGCCGCTGGGTGGCGCGTTCACCCAGCCGCTGTTCGGCGGCGCATCCGGCTTGATGCGTTTCGGGGGCGTTGATGTCGGCGATGCGGATCTTCTCGCCGTGGAGCCAGAAGGTGTCGCCATCGACGACGCAGGTGTCGCGCGGGCTGGTGGCGCACAGCGCGAAGGCGGCGGCGGATAGTGTGAGCAGGTCCATGCCCCCGGACTGGCGGTGCGGGGCGGCTCGGCGCTATCGGGGCAACTGCGTGGTTTCTCTCCGTTACGGAGGTTCAACTGGCGGAAATCAGCCGCTGGCTAGCGAGAGGAACATTCCCGCCAGCGCCGCGCTCATCAGGTTGGATAGGCTGCCCGCCGCCAGCGCCTTGATCCCCAGCTTGGCGATCAAGGGGCGCTGGTTGGGGGCGAGACCGCCAGTCACCGCCATCTGGATCGCGATCGAACTGAAATTGGCGAAGCCGCACAGTGCGAAAGTGACGATCGCCTGGGTGTGCGGCGACAGGTCCTTCGCCGCGCCAAGGTCGATGAAGGCGACGAATTCGTTCAGCACCACTTTGGTTCCGAAAAACCCGCCCGCACGCATCGATTCGGCCCAGTCAGGCGCGCCGAGCAGGTAGAACACCGGGGCGAACACGTATCCCAGCACCTGTTGGAACGACAGTTCGGGATGGCCGAACCAGCCGCCGACCGCGCCGACCACACCATTCGCAAGCGCGACCAGCGCGACGAAGGCCAGCACCATCGCCCCCACCGCAACCGCCAGCTTGACCCCGGTCTGCGCCCCTTGCGCGGCGGCCATGATCACGTTGGCGGGGCGTTCCTCGCCGTGTTCGTCGTCCAGCGCGACCACGTCGGGTTCGGGCGCGATCTCGCCCTTGGGGTCGGGCATGATGATCTTGGCCATGACGATCCCGCCGGGCGCCGACATGAAAGCGGCGGCAACCAGATAGTCGATGCGGATCCCCATCGAAGCATAGGCTGCCAGGATCGTCCCCGCGACCCCGGCCATGCCCACGCTCATCAGGCAGAACAGTTGCGACGGGGTCAGCGCGGCCAGGTAGGGGCGGATCACCAAGGGGCTTTCAGACTGCCCGACGAAGATGTTCGACGCCGCTGACAGGCTTTCCACCCGCGATATGCCGGTGATCTTTTCCAGCGCGCCGCCGATCCACTTGATCACCAGCTGCATTATCCCGAGGTAGTAGAGGATCGAGATCAGCGCGGCGAAAAAGATGATCACCGGCAGCGCGGCGATGGCAAAGCTGTTGCCGCCGATTTCGGGCTTGGCCAGCGGGCCGAAGATGAACGCGGTTCCCGCATGGGCATAGCCAAGCAGTGCCGAAACCCCGCCTGCTATCGTCTGCAATACCGCATTGCCCCACGGCACATAAAGCACCAGCGCGGCAAACCCCGCCTGCAAGGCAAAGGCCGCGCCGACCACCCGGGGTCGGATCGCGCGCCGATCGGAAGATAGCAGCACGGCGATCGCCAGAATGAGGAGCATCCCCAACAGGCTCATGACGGTTTTCATCGTGGTTTCGTGGTCCCTCAGCTTTGCCCTGGCGAGTGGTGGTAACGCCTTCACTTGTGCAGTCAAATCCCGCCGCCACAGGGTTGGGGATGAATGGCGCAAGGCCACTTCCCCGAAGCGGAGGCGCTCGCTAGTCCTTGCGTCATGGACACGCCCAGCCAGGCCCCGGGAGCCTTGATCCCCAAGTCGCTGTTCGTCTTTGCGCTGCTCTATGGCGGGCTGTGCGTGCTGGCCGGGGTGCTGGGGACCAAGCTCGCTTCGCTGGGGCACTGGCCGGTGCTGGGCGATCTGGCGGTGGAAAGCGGAATCTTCGCCTTCCTGCTGCTGGTGGTGATGAGCAGCGCAGTGGCCGAACTGTTCGGGCAGGCCACGGCCAACCGGCTGGTGCGCTATGGCTTCGTGCCCTTGATCGTCTCGATGATCCTGCTGACGATCGTCATCCGCGTGGTCCCGCCCGCGCCGTTCTGGCACGATCAGGATGCCTTTGCCCGGCTGCTGGGGCAGGGCGCGCGGATGCAGTTTGCAGGGCTGGTATCCTACGGCACCTCGCAGACGCTCAACGTCTATCTGTTTTCGCGACTGCTGGGCGGGCAGGGCAGGCCGCTGATCGTCCGCGCCTGGCTGGCCAGCCTGCTGTCGCAGGTCGTCGATACGATCCTGTTCATCACCATCAGCTTCTACGGGCAGGATCTGCCGCTGATGCAGATCATGGAGGGCCAGATCATTTCCAAGCTGGTTCTTTCGACCATTATGGTCCCGCCGCTGATCGTGGTCTTTGTCCGGCTGGGCCGCTGGCTGGACCAGCAGGCCGCCTGAATTGGGGTTCTATTAGCGGAAAAGCACGGTAAAGGGCGGTTCCTATGCCGCACACCACCGATCCCCACCAAGAGCGCACGCTCAACCTCGCCAAGGCCGAAACCCTGATCGAGGCGCTGCCCTATCTGCAGCGCTATGCCGGGCGGACCTTCGTGGTGAAATACGGCGGCCACGCGATGGGCGATCCCGAACTGGCGCGCGACTTTGCCGAGGATGTGGTGCTGCTGAAGGCCGTCGGCATCAACCCCGTCGTGGTCCACGGTGGCGGCCCGCAGATCGGTGCGATGCTCAAGAAGCTGGGGGTCGAAAGCCGCTTCATCGATGGGCTCAGGGTGACCGACAAGGAAACCGCCGAAGTGGCCGAGATGGTCCTGTCAGGCGCGATCAACAAGGAACTGGTCAGCTGGATTGCCGGGGCCGGGGGGCGGGCGCTGGGCATTTCGGGCAAGGACGGCGGGCTCGTCACCGCCAGCAAGGTGCAGCGCACCGCCAAGGACCCGGACAGCAACATCGAACAGGTGGTCGACCTCGGCTTCGTCGGCGAACCCGAAACGGTCGATATCGCGATCCTCGAAACCGCCTGCGCCGCCGGAATGATCCCGGTGATCGCTCCGATCGCCGCGGGCGCGGACGGTGCGACCTACAACATCAACGCCGATACCATGGCCGGCGCGATCGCCGCCGCGCTGGGCGCCGCGCGGCTGTTCCTGCTGACCGACGTTGCCGGAGTGCTCGACAAGAACAAGCAACTCCTCACCGACCTGACCCCCGCCGACATCGCCGGACTTCAGGCTGACGGCACGATCAGCGGCGGGATGATCCCCAAGCTGGAAACCTGCATCCACGCGGTCGAGGCCGGGTGCGAGGCGGCGGTGGTGCTGGACGGTCGGGTGCCTCACGCCATGCTTCTCGAATTCTTTACCTCACGCGGGGCAGGAACGCTGATCCGCGCCTGATCTGCGCGAACCGGAAGGAAGCGTGATGCGTCCAGGGTCCATGCTGCCACGAACAATCGCCATCGCCGCGCTGTCTGCCGCTGCGTTCACGCTGGCCGGGTGCAACCGCACCGAAGCCCCCGCGCAACCGCAGGCGAGCGCGGCGCCATCGCCCGCGATCGTAGTCCTGCCCCGGGCCGTTCCGCCCTCGACCTCGCGCGATCCGCAGGAGGTGCTGCTGTCGTGGGCCAAGGCGGTCAGCCTCAAGGACTGGCCCAGCGCCTATGGCTATTGGGGCGATCACGGTGCGGCGAGCGGGATGACGCTCGACCAGTTCACCGCAAGCTGGGGCAAGCTGGGTCAGCCGGATCTGGAGATAGGCAAGGGCGTGCAGGAAGGTGCGGCGGGATCGTCGTTCTATACGGTCAAGGTGACGATCGTCGACGGTGCGCGGCGCATTCCCGGCGAAATGGTCTGGCGCCGGGTCAACGATGTCGACGGCGCCACCGCCGAACAACTGCGCTGGCATATTGAAAGCACCACGCTGAGGCCCTAGGTCGGGGCTCCGCAAAAAGGGAACGCTGCGTGCTGCTTTATTCGATACTCGGGGCGATCGGTTACCTCATCTGGATCGTCCGGATGGTGATCATCTGCCAGTTCGTGCTTTACCTGCTGATCGCCTTCAATGTGGTCGATACCCGCAACCGCTTCGTCCAGGGGTTGTGGGATGCGCTCAACGCGATCGTCGAACCCATGGTCGCGCCCATCCGACGGGTCATGCCGCCGGTCGGGGGAATGGACTTTTCATACATGGTGCTGATCTTCGGGCTGTCGATCCTCGATCGGGTGATCGGCGCCGCCGCGGTGTCGGTGATTTCGTGAGCGCGGCGCTTATCGACGGCAAGGCTTTTGCCGCCGGGCTGCGCGCCAAGGTGGCCGAGCAGGCCGCGACCTTCGAACAGGCCGCCGAGCGCAAGGCGGGGCTGGCGGTGGTCCTGGTCGGCGAAGATCCGGCGAGCCAGGTCTATGTCGCCTCGAAGGCCAAGCAGACGGTCGAATGTGGCATGGCCAGCTTCGAACATCGCCTGCCGGAGGATACTGCGCAGGACGTGCTGCTGGCGCTGATCGATGCGCTCAACGCCGATCCGGCGGTGGATGGCATCCTTGTCCAATTGCCCCTGCCCAAACACCTTGATGAACAGGCCGTGGTCACCCGGATCAGCCCCGACAAGGACGTCGACGGGCTGACTCCGATCAGCACCGGGCGTCTCGCGCTCGGCCAGCCGGGGCTGGTGCCCTGCACCCCGCTGGGCAGTCTGATGCTGCTCAAGGATCGGCTGGGTGATCTGTCCGGGCTGGACGCCGTGGTGATCGGACGCTCGATTCTGGTCGGCAAACCGATGGCGCAACTGCTGCTGGCAGAAAATTGCACCGTCACCGTGGCTCACAGCCGCACGCGCGACCTGCCTGAGGTGGTGCGCCGCGCCGATATCGTCGTCGCAGCTGTGGGTCGGCCCGAGATGGTCAGGGGCGACTGGATCAAGCCCGGCGCGACGGTGATCGACGTCGGGATCAACCGCCTGCCGCCTGAGGAAGGCAAGGCCAAGGGCAAGCTGGTTGGCGACGTCGCAACGGCAGAAGTGCTAGAGGTCGCGGGCGCGGTCACGCCGGTTCCCGGCGGGGTCGGACCGATGACCATCGCCGTGCTGCTGCGCAATGCGCTGGTCGCGGCCCATCGCAACGCCGGGGTGGCGCTCGCTGACGGAGCGCTGTAGAACCGCGCTGATGAAGCGCGCGTTCCTTGGCCTTGCGGCCCTTTCGCTGACCCTGTCCCCGGCACTGGCGCGCGATCGCGCGCCGTCGGGGGCCTATGCCAATCCCAGTGCAGTGATCGCGGCGGAGATCGCCTTCGCCAAGCTGGCCCAGGAAAAGGGCCAGTGGACCGCGTTTCGCGCCACCGCGACCAAGGACGCGGTAATGTTCGAGCCGGAGATGATCCTCGCGGGGGTCTGGTTGCGTGACAAGGCGGACCCGGCCAAGTCCGTTGCCTGGCAACCCCACCAGGTCTGGTCGAGCTGCGACGGCAGCCTTGCGGTCACGCGCGGCGCCTGGCAGGCCGATGGCGGGGTGAGCGGCTATTTCACCACCGTCTGGCAGCGCCAGAAGGACGGCAAGTACAGATGGATCGCCGATCAGGGCGAACCTTTGCCGATGCCGCTCGACGCCCCCGACATGATCGTCGCCAAGGTCGCCGATTGCCCGGCGGGCTACCGCGGCAAGGCCCCGAAGAAGGGCAAGGTCGCGCCCACACCGTTCGATCCGGCCCACCGTTCTGGTGCCTCGGATGACGGCACCCTGACCTGGGACGTTGCCGTGGCGCCCGATCATTCGCGGCGCTTCGTCATCACCATGGCCAGCGGCGGCCAGCCGGTGACCGTACAGGACCTGCAGATCGAGGCGCCGGGCAAGTAATGCTCGCGCTGTTCCTGTCAGCCTTCGTCACCCTGTTCGTGGTGATCGACCCCCCCGGCTGCGCGCCGATATACGCTGGTCTCGTCTCCGAGGCGACGTCGCGCCAGGCGGCGGTCATGGCCCTGCGCGCCTGCCTGATCGCGACCGCGATCCTGATCGTCTTTGCGCTGTTCGGCGAAAACCTGCTCGGCGCACTGCACATCGAACTGAACTCGTTCCGCCTCGCTGGCGGGATCATGCTGTTCCTGATCGCGCTCGACATGGTGTTCGAAAAGCGCACCCAGCGGCGCGAGGAGCGGGTCGAAAAGGTCCGCGCCCACAACGCCCAGACGCCCGAGGTCGATGACGTCTCGGTCTTCCCCATGGCCATGCCGATGATCGCCGGGCCGGGATCGATCGCCACGATCATGCTGCTGATGGGCCGCGCCGAAGGGACCGAACAGACGCTGGCGATCTTCGCCGCCTTGGGCGCGGTCATGGTCCTGACGCTTGCCGCGCTGATCGCCGCCAAGCCGCTGATGCGCCTGCTTGGCGCGCAGGTGGAGGCGGTGATCACCCGCCTGCTCGGCGTGCTGCTCGCCGCGCTCGCCGCGCAATATGTGATCGACGGAGTGAAGGCGGTGCTGGGCTGAGCCCTATTGCAGCGTCACCCGCCCATCATCGCTGTCGCGCCGCCCGAAGAACTGCATCAACTGGACCAGCAACTCGCACCGCGTGGCGATGTCGGCGGCCTCGAGCAAGGCCTGCTTGGCGGCGCCATCGAACGGGGCGATCTGGCTGACCCCGTCGATCAGCGAGCGGTCGTCTAGCCGGGTCACCGCCTCCCAATCGACTGAATAGCCCTGGCGATCGGCAAAGCGGCGCGCCTCGCGCTCAAACCCGGCGCGTTCGACCGGGGATAGCGCGGCGTCGTCCGCATCGGCGATCAGTTCACCCTCGATCTGGCGGAACGGCGTGGCGGCGTCGATCTCGCGCAGCACGCGAAAGCGCGATTCGCCTTCGAGCACGATGTTGAACCGCCCGTCATCGAGCGCCTCGACCTCGCCGATCCGGCCCAGACACCCCACCGCGAACAGCGGCGCGCCTTCCTCGGCGCGCTGCGGCTGGATCATGCCGATGCGGCGGTCGCGGGCCAGCGCGTCCTTGATCATTGCGCGGTAGCGCGGCTCGAAAATGTGCAGCGGCAGCTGCAGCCCAGGGAACAGGATCGCGCCGGGCAGGGGAAAGATCGAGATACGCACCGCGCCAGCGTCCCTCAACCGAACAGGATCAACGACAGGCGGCGACGCGTGGCGGCAACCCACGGGTCTTCCAGCCCGACCGCCTCGAAGATCTGCAACAGCTTGGCCTTGGCTGCGCCCTCGTTCCACTCGCGATCGGTCTGGATCGCGGCGAGCAGGCGGTCGGCGGCGGCATCGCGGTCGCCCGCGGCAAAGGCCGCCTCGGCATAGGCCAATTGCGCCGCCTGATCGTCAGGGGCTGCATCGGCGGCCGCCCTCAGCGCGGCCAGCGCGCCGTCCTCGGGCTTGTTGCGCGCCAGGTCGAGCGCAGCAATGGCGCGGTGGACTTCAGGATCGCTGCGCAATGCGTCAGGCGCAGCGGCCAGAAGGGCATCGGCGGCCTCCAGCTCTCCGGCAAGCACCAGCCCGCGCAGCTGACCGCCCAGCGCCGCGCCGCTTTCAGGCGCGATCTCGGCGATCTGGGCAAAGATGTTGGCCGCCCGTGGCCCGTCGCCCTCGGCCAGCGCCGCCTCGCCCATCGCCAGCAGCGGTTCGATGTCCTGCGCCGGAGCCGCGCCGCCGCTGATCGGCAACTGGCTGAGCAACTGGTCGAGCGTCGCCTTCAACTGGCTTTCGCTGCGCGCCTGGGTCAGGTCGGCCACCGGCTGGCCCTGGAACAGGGCATAGACCGTGGGGATCGAGCGCACCTGGAACTGCGCGGCGATGAACTGCTCCTCGTCGACATTGACCTTGGCCAGCACCACGCCCTTGTCGGCATAGTCCGCCGCGACCTTTTCGAGCACCGGGGTCAGCGCCTTGCACGGCCCGCACCATTCGGCCCAGAAATCGAGGATGACCAGCGAGGTCATCGACGGTTCGACCACCGCCTTGCGGAAACGGTCGACCGCCTTCTGTTCGTCGAGGTTAAGGCCCATGCTCGCCAAGGGGAAACTCCATTCAGTTCGGGATTGCGCCCGCCAATGTGGGCCTTCGCCGCGATTTGTGAAGGGATAAAGCGCGCCGCGCGGCGAATGCCACTTTTCCCCTTGGCAAGCCCATGGGGCGATGCTAACGGCCCCGCTCCACCCCGGGTCGAGGGCCTTAAGGCACCTGACCAAGGACGTTCGAGCGGGCGTAGCTCAGGGGTAGAGCACAACCTTGCCAAGGTTGGGGTCGAGGGTTCGAATCCCTTCGCCCGCTCCATTTTCCACTTGGAAAACAAGCGAAAACGGCCCGGCTGATTGCTGGGCCGTTTTGCGTTGTAGGCA
>JAFEEP010000182.1 GCA_018241045.1 Pseudomonadota bacterium
GACGCAAACGCTGGTCTCTTTCTGCGATACATCCAGCCCGACATACTGTTTCATGATGACCATCCCGTGCTCGGGCCGGCGCCGCTGCCTGCCGTCCTTCACTCTGAAGTCAGGGGCTCGGCGGCAGCAATTACGTCATCGTGTGCAAGTTTGGCCCCATGAGGCGGGGGATCGGCGTCCAACTTTGACCCCCTTGAGCCGGTTTCGGTGAGACTGTCCGTCCTGGTTTCGGATGGGCGGGCGGGGGATGAAGGGCGTGGATACGATTGCGCGGATCCGGCGCGAGTTTTCGATCCGCGGGAAGACGATCAAGGAGATCGCCCGCGAGCTGCACGTCTCTCGGAACACGGTGCGCAAGGTGCTGCGCTCTGGCGCGACGTCGTTCGAGTATGAGCGGAAGGTTCAGCCGCAGCCGAAGATAGGGCCCTGGCGCCCTGAGCTGGATCGGCTTCTGATGGCGAACGACGGCAAGCCGGCCCGCGAGCGCCTGACGCTGATCCGTCTTTTCGAAGAGCTGCGGGATCTCGGCTACGAGGGCGGATACGATGCCGTTCGTCGCTATGCGCGAGGCTGGCGCCGCGAGCAATCCGCCGTCACAGCCGACGCCTATGTGCCTTTGAGCTTCGCGCCCGGCGAGGCCTACCAGTTCGACTGGAGCCACGAGATCGTCGTCATCAATGGCGCCACGACCCAGGTGAAGGTGGCGCATGTCCGGCTTTGTCACTCGCGCATGCTGTTCGTACGGGCCTATCCGCGCGAGAGCCAGGAGATGGTCTTCGACGCCCATGACCGCGCCTTCGCCTTCTTCAAGGGCGCCTGCACGCGCGGCATCTACGACAACATGAAGACCGCTGTGGAGACGATCTTCGTCGGCAAGGAGCGGGCCTATAACCGCCGCTTCCAGCAGATGTGCAGCCACTATCTGGTCGACCCTGTCGCCTGCACGCCAGCCTCGGGCTGGGAGAAGGGGCAGGTCGAGAACCAGGTCGGGCTCGTGCGCGAGCGCTTCTTCGCCCCGCGCCTGCGGGTCAAGAACTACGACGAGTTGAACGCCTGGCTGCTGGATCAGGTGCTTCGCTACGCCAAGGCCCACCGCCATCCGGAGCAACGTGACCGCACAATCTGGGAGATGTTCGAAGCCGAGCGCCCGAGCCTGGTGCCTTACGCGGGGCGGTTCGACGGCTTCCACTCACTGCCAGCCTCGGTGTCGAAGACCTGTCTCGTGCGCTTCGACAACAACAAGTACTCGGTCATCGCGAGTGCGGTCGGGCGCCCCGTCGAGATCCGCGCCTATGCCGATCGGATCGAGCTGCGCCAGGACGGGCGTATCGTCGGCGAGCATCCCCGCTGCTATGGCCGCGACCAGACCATCTACGATCCCTGGCACTATGTCCCGGTACTGGCTCGCAAGCCGGGCGCCCTGCGGAACGGAGCGCCCTTCAAGGACTGGGTCTTGCCCGGTGCGATCGACCGGGTCCGGCGCAAGCTCGCGGCCGTTCAAGACGGCGACCGGCAGATGGTTGAGATCCTCACCGCGGTGCTGAGCGACGGATTGTCCGCCGTCGAAGCCGCCTGCGCGGATGCTCTGCGGCAAGGCGTCCACTCCGCCGACGTGATCATCAACATCCTGGCCCGGCGCCGCGAGCCGGCGGCAGCGATCACGATCATGACGCCCGATGCCTTGCGCCTGCACCATGAGCCTGCCGCCGATTGTGCCCGCTACGACAGCCTCAGGAGAGCCGTGTGATGGAACGCTCGGAGATTCTTGCCACCATGGGCGAGCTCAAGCTCTATGGCATGAAGGCCGCCTACGACGAGATCATCGCCTCGGCGGTGAAGCGCCAGCACGAGCCGCAGCGCGTCGTCGGCGACCTCCTCGCCGCCGAAATCGCCGAGAAGCAGGCTCGTTCGATCAAGTATCAGATCACCATCGCCAAGCTACCGCTCGCCAAGGATGTCGCCGACTTCGCCTTCGACGGAACCCCGATCAACGAGACCCTCGTTCATGATCTCGCCGGCGGCAACTTCCTGGCGCACCAGCGCAATGTTGTCCTCGTCGGCGGGACTGGGACCGGCAAGACCCATCTCGCCATCGCGATCGCCCGGGCATGCATCCGTGCCGGTGCTCGAGGCCGCTTCTTCAACGTCGTCGATCTCGTCAACAAGCTCGAGGCCGAAGCCCGCACCGGCCGCCAGGGCCGCATGGCCGATTATCTCGCACGCATGGACTTCATCGTCCTCGACGAACTCGGCTATCTGCCCTTTGCCCAGTCCGGCGGACAACTGCTCTTCCACCTGGTCAGCAAGCTCTACGAGCAGAGCTCCGTCATCGTCACCACGAACCTCGCCTTCGGCGAATGGCCGTCCGTCTTCGGCGACGCCAAGATGACCACCGCGCTCCTCGACCGGCTCACCCATCACTGCGACATCGTCGAGACCGGCAACGAGAGCTGGCGCTTCAAGAACAGGCTCTGAGTTCCCCGCACACCACCGATCCGGAGTCGGCGCGGCTGCGCAATCCAGACCAGCTCCGCCGCGCCGCCTCCTCGCCGCGAAGCATACTCAAGGGGTCAACATTGGACGCCGATCGGGGGGCAACTTTGCGGGCCGTTTGACAGCCCCTGTTACGGATCGTGATTGATGCCGAGAAAGAAGCCTGCCGCGCTGCCCGAGGTCGATCTCGATGTCGTTGACGTTCGAGCC
>JAFEEP010000183.1 GCA_018241045.1 Pseudomonadota bacterium
GCTGTCAGGTCAAGATCGCGCATCGCCCCCCGACTCTCCAGCACCACGCCCCCCAGGGCGGTGCAGCGCAGCGCATCGGCACCGGCGCGCAGCAGCGCCTTGTCGTCCGCCACCACGCCGAACAGGCAAGCCCCCGGTGCGCCACCCAGTTCGGCCCAGCCATTCGCCTGCAGCACCCCGCCCTGCGCCAGGGTGCGACGCGAGCGCAGCCACATCGTTGCCCCGCCCGTCATCGTCAGCAGCGCCAGCCCCACGGCAAGCCCCGCCGTCGCCGGAGCATCCTCCGGCTCGGCGGCATAGAACTCATGCACGCATCCCTGCGCCAGCCCGCCGCCCAGCGCCTGGTCCAGCGGCGCAATGCCGATGGCGCTTCGGCGCAATGGCTTGGGCATGGCGCTGCCCTGAGCAAAGGTTGCAGCGAATCGCATATGTTCACTTTATGTTCTAAATCAGGTTTTGATCAAGAGGCTGTTCCGTATTTGGAGCCGGGACGATGGATCGGACAAACGAAGGGCGATCCCGACGGAGATCGCCCTTCACTTGCCCGGCTCAGAACTGGAAGCCCAGCGTCGCCCCCCAGGTCCGTGGCGGATTGGGGAAGCGGACCACGACGTTGGCGTTGCTGGCGACGGCCGACCAGTAATACTTGTCGAACAGGTTCTTGCCCCATAGCGAGACCGACCAGCCCGCCTCGCTCTTGAGCCCGATGCTGCCGTTGACCACGGCGAAGGAATCGATCTTGTAGAGCGGCAGGTTCTCGAAGATCGTGTTGGACTGCCCCTGATAACGCAGGCTGAGCGCACCGTTGAGGTTGAGCCGCTCGGCAACCGGGGTGTCATAGGCCACGGTCACGCTACCCTGGAAATGCGGGCTGTAGATGAACTCTGCGCCATCGAAATTCTGTGGCTGTCCCGCGGCATTGGTGCCGTTGTAGTTGTCGACCCGGGTCTTGAGCCACAATGCGTTGCCCACGATCGAAACCCCACGCACCGGGCGAAGGATCAGCTCGGCCTCGGCCCCATAGGCCTTCGACTTGGGCACGTTGTCGAGCCGCGACAGCGCGGTGTAGATCGGATCGGCGAAATAGGTGCTGATCTGCTTGTCGCGATAATCATAGTAGAACGCCGAAAGGTTCGCCTGAACCTTGTGATCGGCCAGCGAAAGTTTCGCCCCCACTTCGTAGGCTGTCAGCTTCTCCTGCTTCACCGGCGCGTTCTGCCGGGCGATCGAGGCGGCGTTGATCGGCGTGGTCCCCGACTTGTAACCGCGCGAAACCGAGGCATAGAGCAGCGTCGCGGGCGAAGGCGTCCAGTCCAGCGCCACGCGCCAGGCGACGTTGTTCTCCGATAACGTGCTGCGCACCTCACCAAAGGTGCCGGTGGCCGGATCGAAGGTATTGCACTGACCCTGGGCAATCTGCGGGGCCAGCACGCCATAGACCGAATAGAACAGATAACGGTTCACCACGTTGACGTTGGGCAGCATATTGCCGTTCACGTCGTGCGAGCAGCCGTTATAGCGCTGGCGATCCTCGGTATAGCGGATCCCGGTGGTCAGCTTGAGCTGGTCGGCCAGGCGCCAGTCGGCGTTGGCAAACATACTCCAGGTTTCGGTCTGGATCCGCCCGTAATCCTCATAGGTGCGGAATGCCTGCGCCATCTGGGTCGCCGTATAGCCACCCGAATTGAACGGCGTGGCCAGCAGGGTGTTGCCGTAATAGCGAATCAGCCCGACGTTGGCATTCTGCCCCAGCAGGGTGCGGTTCGAATCGATGATCTTATCATTGGCGTAGTAGCCGCCGACCAGCCAGTTGGTCGCGCCCGCCTTGCCCTCAAGGTGAAGTTCCTGGGCGAAGCTCTTGATATTGCCGACGGTGTTCTGGAGCAGCACTTCATAGGGGGCGCCACTCCAATCGGACAGCGCGTTGCGGGTGAAATGGTTGTAGCTGGTCAGCGAAACCAGCTTCATCGCCGCGCCCAGGTCCTGATCGATCCGCAGCTTCAGACCCCAGAACTCGTTGTTCTCGCGCAGCGGACCGGCCAGGCCGAGCCCCGTGCCGACATCGGCCGAACGCCCCGCTTCGGGCGCCCAGTCCGCCTGGGTCGCGCTGGTCGGTGCGTGCGTCGAGATGTAGGTCGCCAGCCCCGGCGCGTTGAACAGGTGCGAGGCGCTGGTCCCGCTCACCGGATCAGTCGCCGGGGTAAACCCGATGCCCTGCCCCGCGACGGTATCGGACTTGTTGCGCCACCACAGCACCGAGGCGTCGATGTGGGTTCCCGCTGCCGGATCGAGCGCCAGCGAGCCACGCAGGCCATATTTGCGCACCTTGCCCAGGCGTTCGTCGCGGCTGTTGCTGATCTGCCAACCCTCGTCGCTGTTGTCGCTGCGGAAGGCCAGCCGGGCGGATACGCCCTCGGCGATCGGGCCAGAGATGTGCCCGCCGACATTGTAGGTCTTGTAGTTGCCGACATCGGCGGTGACCGCCGCGTCGAACCTGTCAGTCGGCTTGGCGGTGATGAAATTGATCAGCCCGGCGGTGGTGTTGCGGCCGTAGAGCGTGCCCTGCGGACCCTTCAGCACCTCGACCCGCTCAAGGTCCATCATCGGCCCGGTGTTCATGATCGGATAGGCATAGGCCACTTCATCGACATAGGTGCCGACCGTCGAGGTGGCCGACAGGTTGATCGTGTTGAAGCCGATCCCGCGCAGGGTGTAAGTCGGCACGCCCTGATAGCTCTGCGAGACGGTGAAGCTGGGCGCGACCGCGGTGAGATCGCGCACATCGGTGACGCGCAGGCTTTTCAGCGTATCGGCGGTCACCGCCTGGACGGCCATCGGCACCTGGTTAAGCGATTCGCCGCGCCGCTGCGCGGTAACGATGATCTCGCCCTCGACCGGTTCGGCCCGAGCCGCAGCCGGGGTATCCTGGGCCAGAACCGGCCCGGCCATGAGCAGCCCCGTTGCCGTGCCAACGAGCAGCGCCGCGCGAATTGCCTTCATCGTCCTACCTCCCTATTCGGATCGTTGCAGCGCCCGTGTCGCCGAGCGGACTTCCGAACTTTCGATGCCGCGAATGGATGCAATTCAGCGTGATGCGGCAAGCTGTCATCCGTGACAGGTGGGACGAAGGAGGATCGCGAACGTGGCAGGCCATCGCAACCCTTGCTGGGACCAACTGCCCGCGCTGGTGGCTGCGGTGCAGGCGCTGGGCGAGGAGGTGGGTCTGCCGTTCATCGCCGCCCAGGCGGACCTCGGCGATCCGCACCCGATGTCGGACGAGCTGGGTCGCCCCTATGCCGAAACGACCTTCCGCTGGACCGATCCGACACACAAATACTGGCTCGACCGTTCGCTGGCGCTCCACGTCCCGTTCCTGACGGCGGCGCGGGTGATTGCCGAACCGTTCTACTATTCGGACGGTCACCTGCTCACCTGGCGCGAAACCGATCTCCTCGGCTCGATCGATTGCCGCTCGGCCCTGGCCGATCCGAACCTGGGCGACGCGATCATTACCCCGGTCCACCTGCCGCGCGGGCTGGTCGGGGCGCTGGTCTGGTGTTCGCGCCAGCCAATCGGGGTGGCGCAGGTCTTCGCCACCCAGGCCGAACGGATGCAGGCGGCGGCGACCCGGCTGGTTGCCGCGCACAACGAGGCGCGGGGACGACCACGCAACGCCACCGTACCGCTGGTCCTGACTCGACGCGAAGTGCAGGTGTTGCGCTGGGCAGCCGCCGGAAAGACCGACAGCGAGATCGGAATGATCCTCGATGTGTCAGTATCGACCGTGCGCTTCCACCTGCGCAACGCCGCGGGCAAGCTGGGGGCGACGGGCCGGGCGCAATCGATCCAGATTGCCGCCGGGCTCGGTTACGTCGGCGCGGGCGCATCCTGATGCGAATGGCAGGTAGGCGCGAACCAGCCAGCCGGTACAAGGCCCGGCGATGAACACGATGGACGAAACAGAGATCGACGCCTTCCGGGCCGAAGTTCGCGCCTTTCTTCGCGCAGAATTGACCCCCGCCCTGCGCGAGGGCGCGGCACGCGCCACCAGCGTCTTCATCGAACCGTCGATCTCGCTGCAATGGCAGGCGATCCTCCACGTCCGCGGCTGGGCCGCGCCCGATTGGCCCGCGCAGTATGGCGGGCCGGGGTGGAACGATATGCAGCGCTATGTCTTTGCCGCCGAATGTGCCCAGGCCGGCGCGCCCAGCCTCGCCCCGATGGGGCTGAAGATGGTCGCCCCGGTGATCATGCATTACGGATCGCCCGAGCAGCAAGCGCATTACCTGCCGCGCATCCTCTCGGGGGAGGACTACTGGTGCCAGGGCTTTTCCGAGCCGGGCGCAGGATCGGACCTGGCCTCGCTACAACTGCGCGCGGTGCGCGACGGTGACGACTACGTCCTCAACGGATCGAAGATCTGGACCACGCACGCCCATCACGCCAACCGGATGTTCTGCCTGGTGCGAACCTCCGGCGAGGGCCGGCCTCAGGCAGGGATCAGCTTCCTCCTGCTCGACATGGCAAGCCCGGGTCTGGCGGTGAAGCCCATCCGCACCTTGGCGGGCGATCATGAGTTCAACCAGGTGTTCTTCGACGACGTGCGCGTTCCGGTGGCAAATCGGCTCGGCGCCGAGAACGAAGGCTGGACGGTCGCAAAATACCTGCTGACCTTCGAGCGTGGCGGCAAGTATGCCCCGCCGCTGATCGAACGTCTCTCCCGCTTGCGCCGCCGCGAGGGTCTCGGCCCGTTGATGGAGGCGCGACTGGTACGCGAGGCGGTCAGCCTGCGGGCGATGCAGGCGCTGGAGATGAAGGCGATGCGCGGGATCGGCGGCAATGCGGCGCTCTACGCTTCGGTGCTCAAGGTCCTGGGGACCGAATCGATGCAGCGGATCGACCGGATTGCCTGCGACATAGAGGGCGTGGCCGGGTGGGCCATACCAACCGAGCAAACCCCGAGCGATCTCGCCGTGGCCGTGCCGCGTTATCTCAACGACCGCGCGGCGAGCATCTATGCCGGATCGAACGAGATCCAGCGCGACCTGATAGCCCGGATGATCCTGGGTTAGACCGGAGCGAGTTGCCGGATCAATCCGGCTTCATCGCCAAGGCCTGCGCTGATCGCCAGCAACCGCTTGAAGCGCGCGCCGAGTGAGAGTTCCTCGGTCAGGCCCATCGCGCCGTGAAGTTGCACGGCCCCCTCGCCCACCACGCGCGCCGCATCGTGTATCGCAAGGCGGGCGGAATCGAGAGCCAACGCCTCGCCATGTTCGGCGCATTCGATCGCGATCACGGCCGCTTCGGTCAGCGCCTGGGCCTGAAGTGCGGCAAGTTGCATATCGGCAAGGCGGTGACGCAGCACCTGGAACGAAGCGATCGGCGCCCCGAACTGGCGGCGTTGGTTGAGGAAGGCGGCCGTATCGGCGACCATCCGTTGCATAAGACCCACCGCCTCGGCGCAACGACCCGCCCGAACCATTGCATTGGGCGCCCCCGCTCTGCCCGTCAGCGGGCGCGCGACCACCCCGGCAAAATGCAGATCGGCGGCAAGGCTGCCATCGAGCATCTTGCGCGGTTCGCGCGTCAGGCCAGCGGCATCGCTATCAACGACGAACAGCCCACCGTCCGCGGCCAGAACGAACAACGCAGCCTCGGCGCCGCCCGCGACCAGTCCTGCGGTCCCTTCGATCCGGTCATCGTCGCGGACGTGGGGCAGCGAAGCGGCGCTCGCCGGGCCGATCAAGGCGGCGCGAACCCTTCCCTCGACCAGCGCGCCCGCAAGCGGATGATCGGGCTCTGCCGCGCCAATCGCCGCGCAAGCCGCCGCGTGCGAAAGCCAGTCCGCACCGGCCAGCGCAGGTCCCAGCTCGGCCATGACCAGAGCGACCGCTATCATCCCGCCGCCAAAACCGCCCGCCACCTCGGGCAAGGTCAGGCCGCCAAGCCCCAGCTTGTGCGTCAGATCTTGCCAATCGGGCCGTTCGATAGCGGCGACCAGCCGATGCACCGCATCGCGCAACTGCACCTGCTCATCGCTCAGGTCGAGATCAAGGCTGGCCATGTCGCTTCATTCTCCTGTCGTGCCCGGCCAGAACAGGCAGGTCAGCGTCGATGCATCCCGCGAATCGGCCCCCGCCTGTCCGCTGCAACCACAATCCCCGCTCGGGCTCACCACGCATAGCTGGTGGATATGGCAGGTCCAACCTGCGGTGAAATGTTCCAGTCCAAGCGCGAATCGGGGTGACTTTCGCGCCGCGCCTCCCATAGAGGCGTCGCGTTCGGATGGTGGCAATGCCCCCGTCCGGCTGATCGAAGGGAGCGAAGATGCCCGCCGGAACCGGATCCGATATGCCGCAAGGACACCCGCCACGCGAGGAAGAGGCCGTGTCCTTTGCCGTCCAGGCTGACGACCTCGCCCGGCTTTCGCAGCAGGCCCGGCGTCGCAGACTGTCCCCCCAAACCGGGATCGACTTCAGCTCGAACGACTACCTTGGCCTCGCCCGCTCGCCCTTGCTCGCCGATGCGGCGCGCGCGGCGCTCGATCGGGGGGTGCCGACCGGATCTGGCGGATCGCGGCTGCTGCGCGGCAACGATCCCGAGCACGAGGCACTGGAGGCCGAGGCTGCGGCCCTGTTCGGTTGCGAGCGGGCGCTGTTCTTTTCCAGCGGGTTCGCCGCAAATGCGACGCTGTTTTCCACCCTGCCCCAGCGCGGCGATCTGGTCGTCCATGACGAACTGATTCACGCCAGCGCGCACGAGGGCTTGCGCATCGGCCGGGCCGAGCGGGTCGCGGTGGCGCACAACCGGGCCGATGCCTTCGACCTCGCGATCCGGCGCTGGCGTGCGGGGGGCGGCACCGGCCGGGCGTGGATCGCGGTCGAGAGCCTCTATTCGATGGACGGAGACACCGCCCCGCTCGACGATCTGATGGCCATTGCTGACCACCACGACGCGGTGCTGCTGATCGACGAGGCGCACGCGACCGGGGTGTTCGGCCCCGATGGTCGCGGCCTCGCCGCGCACCTGGAGGGGCGCAGCAATGTCATCACCCTGCGCACCTGCGGCAAGGCCCTGGGCGTCGAAGGCGCGCTGGTCTGCGGCCCGGCGGTGGTCGCCGATTTCCTGGTCAACCGCGGGCGCGGGTTCATCTTCTCGACCGCGCCATCGCC
>JAFEEP010000184.1 GCA_018241045.1 Pseudomonadota bacterium
AACAGGTGCAGCGCGTCGATGAAGGCATCGCGGGCCGCGCTGTCCTTGCCCCGGAACACGATGGAGAACAGCCCGCAGCCGCCGGTAAAGTCGCGCGCCCAGATCTCGTGCCCCGGCGATCCGGGACGCATCGGGCAAAGCACCCGCGCGACCTGTGGCTGATCGCCGAGCCAGTTGGCGAGGGCGAGCGCGCTCGCCGTCTCGCGTTCAAGCCGCACCCCCATCGTGCGCAGTCCGCGCAGCGCGAGCGAGGCATCGTCGGGCGATACCACCAGTCCCAGCCCCTGCGCGGTGCGGCGCAGGCGGGCATAGTCCGCCTCGCCCGCGCTGGCGCTGCCGAGCATCAGGTCGGAATGGCCGCCGACGTGCTTGGTCAGGCTCATCACCGAGATGTTCGCGCCGCGTTCGAGCGCGGGAAAGCCGAGCGGCCCGGCCCAGGTGTTGTCGAGAACGACGGTCAGGCCGTAGGCGCGGGCAATGGCGGACAGCGCGGGGACGTCCTGCACTTCCAGCGTCAGGCTGCCCGGGCTTTCCAGCAGCACCGCCTTGCAGCGCGGGTCGATCGCCGCCTCGAACCCGGCAACGTCGAGCGGGTCGAACCAGCGCGTTTCGATCCCGAAGTCCTTGAGCAGGCCGCGCCCCAGGCTGCGCGTCGGCTCATAGGCGTTATCGGTCATCAGCAGCACGTCGCCGGGGCGCAGCACCGCCATCAGCGCCCCGGCCAGCGCCGATACACCCGAGGGGTAGAGCACGGTTCCCGCCGCGCCAGGCTCCAGCGCAGTCAGGGCGTCGGCCAGCGCCCACTGGGTCGGTGAGCCGCGCCTGCCGTAGTAGAAATGTCCGTCGACATTGGGCTTGCCCGCGTTGAGCGCGGCACTGTTCGGGTAGAGGTGAGTCGAGGCGCGCCATATCGGCGGGCTGACCACTGCGCCGGGTTCGGCGGGCGTGCCGGTCCATTCGGGCCGGCGCCCGCTCGTCACCAGGCGTGTCGCCGGGGACAGGTCGTCGTCCTCGGCGCCCGCCATGTCAGGCCGCCGCGCCGGTTTCCTTGGGCGTCACCGGATCGGCGCCCCATTCGCTCCAGCTACCGTCGTAGAGCGCGGTGTCATCCTTGCCGAGCAGGTGCATCGCGAACAGCACCACCGCCGCGGTCACGCCGCTGCCGCAGGTAGTGATCACCGGCTTCGCGAGATCGACCCCGGCATCGGCGAAGACCTGCTTGAGTTCGTCCTTGCTCTTGAAGGTGCCGTCGGCGGCATAGAGCGCCGAATAGGGCAAGCTGCGGGATCCGGGGATGTGGCCATTGGCGATGTTCGGGCGGGGGTCAGCTTCCTCGCCGGTGAAGCGGGCGGCGCTGCGCGCGTCGACCACCTGTTCGGCCTTGCTGTGCAGGTTGGCCAGCATATCGGCCTTGGTCCGCACGGTCTTGTCGTCCTGCCAGACGGTGAAGTGGCGGTGGCGCAGGCTTTCCTTGCCCTGGGTAATCGGGCGCCCTTCGGCCTTCCACTTGGCGATCCCGCCATCGAGTATGGCGACGTCGTGCGCGCCGAACATCTTGAGCATGAACCAGGCCCGCGCCGCGGTTTTCACGGCGCTGTCATCGTAGAGGACGATCCGGCTGCCATCGCCCAGGCCGAGCGACTGCATCCGGCTGGCGAACTTGGCCGCGGGGGGCAGGGTATTTTCGACCGGCGATGAGGTGTCGACCAGATCGGCCAGGTCCATGAACACCGCGCCGGGGATGTGCCCGGCCTCGTATTCGGCGAGCGCATCGCGGCCGGTGCCGGGCAGGTGGCGGGTGCAATCGACGATCCTGAGGTCGCTTGCCCCCATTTCGTTGGCCAGCCACTCGGTCGAAACTAGACTATCCATTGTATCGCGTCCTCCTCGCGCCCGCCCGTGGCAGGGGTTTGTTGTCGGCAGCGCTCCTCCTCGCTGCACTTGCGAAGAAGGTTAGCGAGGCGAAGGCCCGGCGTCGAGGGGGGAATCCATTGGCGTTTGGTGTTAGCTGACCGCGCGCTGGCCGATCCGCGAATAGGTGCGCGGACCAAGGTCGAGCCGGAACGGACGCAGCGCCGCGCCCGGATTTTCGGGCAATTCGCCGACCACGAAGGTTTGCACGCTGACCAGCGGGCCGCCTGCGGGTGTGCTCGCCTCGACCCGCAGACGGGCGAGCGGGACAAAATAGGCCGCCTGACCTGCGCGAATCGGGGTGACCTCGGTCAGCGGCAGGCGGAAGTCGCCGGTGAACTCGGCGCTTTCGCCCGGCGCCAACGCGACCAGTGCGTGCCGTAGCTCGAGCCGGTGGGCATCGTTGGCGATCTGCTGATCGGGCGGCAGCGAACTGTGTGCCGACACCATGTCGCCCTCGACCGCCAGCGCCGAGAGCGGTTGCGTGCCGCGATTGGTCACCACCAGCCGGTAATTGAGCGTGGTGGCCATCAGCGAGGCGCTCATCCGCCGCGCTTCGAGCATGATGTCGAGGTCACCCGCGACCGTTGTGGCGGGTCGAGGTGCGGCTGGTGCCGGAGTCGGAGCTGGTGCCGGGGTTTTGGCAGTTGGGGTTGGTTCGGGCTGCGTCGGACGGACCACTGGCGGCTCGAACTCGATTTCGGCTTCACGCGCCGCGCGTCCACGCCACCACCACAGTGCTGCGAAAGTCGCAGCGACGAGGGCCAGAGCCGCTGCAATCCACGGCCAGTATCCCGCGCTGCCGGTCGTCGGCAGCGCTGCCGGGCTCGGCACTGCTTGCGGCGCGGCGGTGCTGTCGATCCCGACCGTCGGGCCGGGTAAAGGCGAGGGCGCCGTCATGGGCGAAAGCGTCGCGCTGGGCGTGGGCGTTGGTGTTGCGGCGGCCGTGCTGGTTGCGATTGGGCGCTGCGCGTGCGGCTGCGGTGTCGTCGGACGCACGCGTTGTGCGGCCCCCGCGGGCGCGGTCAGCACCGGGGCCGGGGTAATCGTCGGTGTCGGGCTGGGCGTTGCGGCGGGCTTGGGTGCTT
Source organism: Pseudomonadota bacterium (assembly GCA_018241045.1). Lineage (GTDB taxonomy): Bacteria > Pseudomonadota > Alphaproteobacteria > Sphingomonadales > Sphingomonadaceae > Novosphingobium. Next base: position 3,000 of record JAFEEP010000184.1, read on the forward strand.
GGCGAACCACCGGCGCATCGGGATCGACCGGGCCTTGCGCCTTGGCGTCGGGCGTGCTCGTCGCGCCGGGCAGGCGATAGTCGTTGACTGATTGGGCGTGGAGCATGGCCGGGACGAACGCCAAGGCCAGCGTCATTGCGCTGCCCAGCCTGGCAATCCTGCCCCCCGATCGTGTCATCAATCCGTTCATCCCCACACCTGGTGGCGCGCGCTAGCGCCCCAGGCACTGAATAGGAAGTGAACTGCCCGCTTCCAACCGGTGACTTGTGTCGCGTGCGCGATGGGGGCATGGCGCGTTGCATGGCAGACACACCCAAACCGCTGCATCTGGGCCAGACCAGCGCGCTTCCCGCCTCTCCGGTCGAGGCCGTGCTGGACTACGTCCCCAACCCGCGCGCCGAATCGCTCTATCTGGTGCGCTTCGCCGCGCCGGAATTCACCTCGCTGTGCCCGGTCACCGGCCAGCCCGATTTCGCCCATCTGGTGATCGACTATGCGCCCGCCGATACCATCGTCGAATCGAAAAGTCTCAAGTTGTTCCTTGGCGCGTTCCGCAATCATGCGGGCTTTCATGAAGACGTGACGGTGGGCATCGGGCAGCGGCTGGTCGATGAGATGAAGCCGCGCTGGCTGCGGATCGGCGGTTACTGGTATCCGCGCGGCGGCATCCCGATCGACGTGTTCTGGCAGAGCGGCGCCGCGCCCGAAGGGCTGTGGGTGCCCGACCAGGGCGTGACCGGCTATCGCGGCCGGGGCTGAGCGCGCAGGATTGCGATCAACGCGTCAACATCGCTTTCGTCCTGATACAGCGCGAAGCCGATCCGCAGGACATCGCCGCGCAGGTCGGTGATCACCCCCTGCAGCTCCAGCGCATCGTGGATGGCGGCCGCCGCTTCGCCCTGAAGGGCGAGGA
>JAFEEP010000185.1 GCA_018241045.1 Pseudomonadota bacterium
ATTGCGCACCCTCGCCATCGCCTCCATTCTGGTTGCATCCGCCCTCGCGGCGCCCGTCCACGCCGAGGAAATCGGCGAGTGTCGGTTCGATCGCGATACGCTGACCTTCGCGGGAACTCCGGTCGAGCAGGCGACCTGCCTGCTGCGCCATGTCGGCCTTCTGGCGGAGCGCACGGCGCAACCGCTACCGCCGATCTTCGCCCGGCTGCTGGTCAGCGATACCGGCCCCACCGCACCGATGAAGGAGGCGGCGCTGGCCACCTTTCCCGAACCCTACCAGGCCTTCGCCCGGACCTATGCCGATGCGCCACTGTCCCGCACCAACGGCGGACTGTCCGCGCTCTATTTCGTGATCCACGATACCAGCGAGCCGTTCTACGGCAACGAGCCTTTTCCCCGCCACCTCGATGCCGACTGGCGGGTCAACAGCTTCGAAAACTACATGAACGGCACCTTCGGCAAGGAGCCGGTCGCCCATATCTTCCTGTCGCGCTATGGCCAGATCTGGGCCGGGCACGAGTTTCAGGAACCATGGCGCGCAACCAAGCTGGAAAGCTATGTGGTCGGCGTCGCCTCACGCGGGCGCTTCCTGCATATCGAGACGGTCCAGCCGCGCCGCTTCCTGCCCGGCTACAGCGATCGCGGCCACACCTATGGCCCGACGCCCGGCTTTTCCGACGCGCAATATCGCCAGCTTGCCGCGCTCTATGTCTATGCCAGCGCGCGTGCCGGGCGCTGGCTGATCCCGGCGCAGCATGACACGGTCGATGCCGGGATTCCCGACGCCCACGACGATCCCCAGAACTTCGCGCTGACCCGGTTTGCAGCGGAAATCGAAAAACTGGTTTCAGTCGACAAACCCGGTCCGTAGCGGCACCGCCCAGTCCATCCGCCCGTTGGCTTCGGCGCGATCGGCGGCGGCGGCGTGATCATAGTCGACCGCGACAAGCTCGATCGCCAAGCCCTCGCCCTCGCCGCTCAGCATCGCATAGCGCGCATGAGTGCTGCCCAGCTCCATGCGGTGGACATGGGGATAGTCCCAGGCATAGGCCGGCAGGCCGACGCTGCCCGGATTGAACACCTGGCGGCCATCCGCCAGCACGACATGGCGCGGCAGGTGCGAATGGCCGCAGCCGATCGCGTGAGTGCCGCGATCGGCGAGCATGGCGAACAGCTCATCCTCGTGTGCGTCGCGGATTCGCTCCGGCTCGACCCGGTGCATCAGGTAATGCAAGTCGTCGTCGGGGTTACCGTGGCACAGGTAGATGTCCGCGCGCCATTGCAGGGTCGCGGGCAAGGCGCGCAGCCAGGCTAGATGGTGCGCGTCCAGTTCATTGAGGGCGTGGCTGTCCGACCGGCCCATGGTCGAGGCATCGCCCGTGACCAGTTCGCGATCATGATTTCCGCTGATCGTCGGCCAGTCCCGCGCCATCAGCCAGTCCGCCGTCTCGCGCGGCCACAGCGGGCCGGACAACACATCGCCCAGATTGAGGAACTGCGTGCACCCCCGCGCCATGGCATCGGCGTGGCACGCCTCCAGCGCGGGGAGGTTGCCGTGAATGTCGGAAAAGACTGCGATCACGGCCCAAACCGGATCGTCGGCCCGAGGATCAGGGTAAAGGCCGCAGTCATGGCAATCCCGCAAACGAGGATGGCCCAGTTGCGCGCGATCACAAACTGGCGTGGTTCGCCTTCGGGTCGGGTCGCATAGCCGATCGAGATCAGCCCGGCGTTGCCGCCGAAGCTTGCTGCGGTCGCCGAAGCAAGTGTGATGAACAGCCCGACCGGATTGGGCAGGCTGGCCAGAACTGCCGAGACGCTGAGCGTGATGTAGTAGAGGTGTGCCACGGTACGCCGCGCGGGCCGCGTTTCCATGCCTTGGCCGATCATCTCGGTCAGCCCTGCCATCCCCAGCTTGATGATTCGGCAGTAGGCATAGGCGCCGCCTAGCGCGAGGACTGCACGCCATACCGGGGCGTAGGGGAGCGGGCCGATTCCGGCATCGGGCTCAGGGCTGAGATCGCCGATGCCGGTCACGCCCGAAAAGGCCGCATAGCCGGCGGCCGCGAAGGCACAACCGATCCACAGATACCACAGGACCAGCCGGGAAAGATCGCCGCGCGCCCGGCGCCACGCCGGGTAGAGGATCAGCGCCAGCACCACATCGATGCCCGGCCCGGCGAGCGCCACGATCCGCCGCGCCGCGCTTGCGGTCGCCTCTGCGCTACAATCGACGTAGAACGCGCCGAGCCCCGTCACCCGATAGCCTGTCGCCACGCAGGCGACCGCATGGCCACCGATTTCGTGCAACATCGTCAGGATCGGCATCAGCAGCAGCGCCAGGCCGATGATGGTCACGCGATCGATCGAAGGGCGCGTTGTCATGCGCTGGTGCTATTCGCTCGGCGGGCTGATTTCAATTGCCGATCAACGGGCTGGATCAGACCACGAAAGCCGCCGCGATCACCAGTCGGGCCTCGCTCCATTCGGGGACCGCGGCGGCGCTCATCGGAACCATGAAACGTTTACCGTCAGGCCGCTCGATCTCGAGCAGGTCGCCCGCGCCGAAGTTGTCGACCGCGACGCAGGTGCCAAGCTGTTCGCCCTCGCTCGATATGGCGGGCAGGCCGAGCAGGTCGGCGTGGTAGTATTCGCCCTCGGCCAGCGGCGGCAGGGCCGCGCGCGGGACGGTCAGCACGGTGCCGCGCAGCGCTTCGGCCTGGGTGCGGTCGGTGATCTCGGCAAAGCGGGCGATGGCCCCACCCTTGCCGTCGTCGCTGATCTTTTGCGCCGTCAGGCTGGAATCGTTGAAGGCGTGGAAGCGCTTGAGCGCGGCCACGCCTTCACCGAACAGCTTGAGGCGGACCTCGCCCGTCACGCCATGCGCGCCGGTGATGGCGGCGAGAGTGACGGGGCGATCCGTAGCCAAGGCTCAGCCCTCGGCAGCTTCCTGCGAGCTTTCGCCCGAGACTTCAGCCGCGGCGTCGCCGGCATCGGCGTCAGGGGTCGCGGTGTTGGCTTCGGCTTCGACGGCCGAAGCCTCTTCGACAGCGGGAGCTTCTTCAACCGGAGCGGCGGCAGCAGCCTTGGCGGCTTCTTCCGCTTCCTTGGCGGCTTCAATCGCGGCAGCGGCCTTCTCGGCCTTCTCCTCGGCGCGGTCCTTGGCCTTCTTGCCGGGTTCGCCCTTGTTCGGGTTCACGGTGGCGGCGCGTTCCTTGATCCCCGCCTTGTCGAGCATACGGGCGACGCGATCGGTCGGCTGGGCGCCAACGCCGAGCCAGTAGCGCACGCGGTCCTCGACCAGGCGGACGCGGTTCTCGTCATCCTTGGCGAGCAGCGGGTTGTAGGTGCCGACCTGCTCCAGGTACTTGCCATCGCGCGGGGCGCGGCTGTTGGAGACGACGACCTTGTAGTACGGGCGCTTCTTGGAACCACCACGCGAAAGACGAAGAGAAACAGACATTTGAACTACCTTTCTACAAACTTGAATTAGAATTATTTCTTGAGCAGGTCACCCAGGTTGGAAGGCAAACCGCCCCCACCCAGACCCGGCAGGCCACCGCCCGGCCCCTGCGGCAATCCCGGCATCGCGGCACCAAGGCCGCCCTTGCCGAACAGCGCGCCCAGCCCCTTGAGCCCGCCCATCTTCTTGATCTGCTTCATCGCGCGCTCCATTTCCTGGTGCATCTTGAGCAGCTTGTTGACGTCCTGAACCTGCACGCCCGAACCATTGGCCACGCGGATCTTGCGCTTGGCGTTGAGCAGGTCGGGCTTGGCGCGTTCCTTGGGGGTCATCGAACCGATGATCGCGTCCATCCGCAGCAGCACCTTGTCGTCCATGCCCGACTGGGCCATCGCCGCCTTGGCCTTCTTCATGCCGGGCATCATCCCGGCCAAGGCGCCCAGCCCGCCCATCTTCTGCATCTGGCGGAGCTGCTGGCGCAGGTCGTTCATGTCGAACTGCCCCTTGGCCATGCGCTCGGCCATGCGCTCGGCGTCCTCCGCCTCGATCGCGGCGGCGGCCTTCTCGACGATCGAGACGACATCGCCCATGCCCAGGATCCGACTGGCGACACGGCCAGGATGGAACGGCTCGATCGCGTCGAGCTTTTCCCCGGTGCCGGCGAACTTGATCGGCTTGCCGGTGACGTGGCGCATCGACAGCGCTGCACCGCCGCGGGCATCGCCGTCCATCCGGGTGAGGATCACGCCGGTCAGGTCAACCTGCCCGGCAAAGCTCTGCGCGACGTTGACCGCGTCCTGGCCGGTCAGCGAATCGACCACGAGGAGCGTTTCTCGCGGGGCGGACAAGGCGGAAACTGCCTTCATCTCGTCCATCAGCGCCGCATCGACGTGGAGCCGCCCGGCGGTGTCGAGCAGCAGCACGTCGATCGCCTGCAGCTTGGCCGATTGCAGCGCGCGGGCGGTGATCTCGGTCGGCTGCTGCCCCTCGACGATCGGCAGGGTGGCGACGCCGACCTGCTCGCCTAGAACGCGCAGCTGTTCCTGCGCCGCCGGACGGTTGACGTCGAGCGAGGCCATCAGGATCTTTTTGCCCTGCTTTTCCTTGAGCAGCTTGGCCAGCTTGGCGGTACTGGTGGTCTTGCCCGAACCCTGCAGGCCGACCATCAGGATCACCACCGGCGGAGCGGCGTTGAGATCGAGCCCGGGAACGTCCTCGCCGCCGAGCATCTCGACCAGCGCGTCGTTGACGATCTTGACGACCTGCTGACCCGGCGTGACCGAGCGCAGCACGTTCTGGCCCACCGCAGCTTCGGTCACCTGATCGATGAAGCGGCGCACCACGGGCAGCGCAACATCCGCTTCGAGCAGTGCGATCCGCACCTCGCGCATCGCATCGCGAACGTCCTGCTCGCTCAGCGCGCCGCGACCGCGCAGCCTATCAAAGACAGTGCCAAGCCGGTCTGAAAGGGCGTCAAACATGCCTAGGCAAACTCCGAAACGCGAAAAAAGCCGGTGGGCGAAACCTCGCCGACCAGCTTGTCGCTAGAACTGTCAATTCCTTGAATGGTGGAGCCTAGCGGGATCGAACCGCTGACCTCCTGCATGCCATGCAGGCGCTCTCCCAGCTGAGCTAAGGCCCCGTACCATTCAACCGACAAGCCCTGGGAGGCCTGCCCAACCCGACCTTGCGGCCGGGAAGGTGGCCCCTCTAGGGGTGGCCTCCCGGCTTGGCAAGGGTAATTTTCACCTCAAGTGTCGTCGCCGTCACCGTCACCATCCAGGCCGACGCCAAGGTCGTCGTCACCGCCCAGATCGACGTCATTGTCAGGCGAATCGCCGTCCTCGTCGATGTCCAGATCGCTGTCAGCCAGATCGCCGTCGTCAGCGGTCTCGACCTTCTCCTTCTGGATTTCCTCATAGGGAATTGGCTGCTTCGACTTGAGCACCGGTTCGGGGTGCCAGGCATAGCCGCATTCGATGCAAGTGACGGGATCGTCCTTGCCCAGATCGTAGAAACGGGTGCCGCACTTCGGGCAGCCGTGCTTGGCGCCCCATTCAGCCTTGACCATACAATTCCTCACAAGCGTCGCCGCGGAAACGGGCAACGGAAAACTGCTAAATACGTATTGGGAGGCCAGAGTGCCAGCCCCGGCGCGGGCGCGCCTTGCCATAGCGGACGCCCGCTGTCAAAAGCCGCGCGAATTTCTTGGTCCTTCCACCGAAAGCCTGCCTCAACGTGTCTCACGCCGATCCTTCCGCCATGCGCCCGCGCCGCTTCCTGCCGACGGGACCATTAAAGGGCACGATGCGGGTTCCCGGCGACAAGTCGATCAGCCACCGCTCGATCATGCTGGGCGCGCTGGCCGTTGGCGAGACACGCGTTACCGGGCTGCTTGAGGGCGAGGACGTGCTGGCCACCGCCGCGGCGATGCGGGCGATGGGCGCCACCGTAGAGCGGCTGGGCGATGGCGAATGGAGGGTCCACGGCGTCGGCGTCGGCGCGCTGCTCCAGCCGCAAGCGCCGCTCGACATGGGCAATTCGGGCACCTCGACCCGGTTGCTGATGGGCCTGGTCGCGAGTCACCCGATCGACACCAGCTTCATCGGCGACGCCAGCCTGTCGAAGCGGCCGATGGGGCGAGTGATCGATCCGCTCAGCCAGATGGGCGCCGCTTTCGAGGCGAGCAATGGGGGCCGCCTGCCCCTTACCGTGCGCGGGGCCATGCCCGCGGTCCCAATCGAATACCAGCTTCCCGTCGCCAGCGCCCAGGTGAAAAGCGCGGTGCTGCTGGCGGGCCTCAACACGCCGGGGATCACCACGGTGGTCGAACCAGTCCCGACCCGCGATCACTCCGAACGGATGCTGCGCGGCTTCGGCGCGGATCTGACGGTCGAGGAAGTCGGCGGCGCGCGGGTGATCCGCATTCGCGGCGAGGCCGAACTGAAGCCGCAGGCGATCGCGGTGCCGGGGGATCCCTCCTCCGCAGCTTTCTTCATCGTCGCTGCGCTGATCGTTCCGGGCAGCGACGTGCTGATCGAAAATGTCGGGCTCAACCCGACCCGCGCCGGGATCGTCGGGGTGCTGCGGCAGATGGGCGGGCAGATCGAGGAGGTGAACCGCCGCGAGGTTGGCGGCGAGCCGGTCGCCGACCTGCTGGTCCGCCACTCCGCACTCAAGGGAATCGAGGTCGACCCGGATGTCGTGCCGAGCATGGTCGACGAGTTTCCGGCCCTGTTCGTTGCAGCGAGCATGGCGCAGGGCACCACGGTCACTACCGGGCTCGACGAGTTGCGAGTCAAGGAATCGGACCGCATCACCGCCATGGCTGATGCGCTGAGCGCCGCTGGAGCGCGAGTGCGCGAAACCGAGAACGGTCTGACGATCGAGGGAACCGGCGGCGAGCCGCTGTCGGGCACGTCGGGGCCGATCACCACCCACCTCGATCACCGCATCGCGATGAGCATGGCCATTGCCGGCCTCGTCAGCCGCAACGGCGTGGAGGTCGACGATACCCGTCCGATCGCCACCAGCTTTCCGGTATTCGAAACGCTTCTGGACGGACTGCACGCATGACTTTTGACTGGGCAACCCTGATCGGCCTGCTCGGCTCGGCGCTGTTCGTTGGCGGCTTTGCCTATGCCAATGCCGCGCAGCAAATCGACAAGGTGGTGTTCAACCTGATCAATCTGGTCGGCGCAGTGCTGCTGATCATCTCGCTGAGCGTTCACTTCAACCTTGCCGCCTTCACTCTCGAAATCTGCTGGGGCTTGATCGCGCTTTACGGACTGGTCCGCGCACTGATCGAGCGCCATCGCGTGGGCCAGCCATGATCATCGCGGTCGATGGCCCGACCGCTTCGGGCAAGGGCACCATCGCCAAGGCGCTGGCCAAGCACTTCGGGCTGCCGCATTTGGACACCGGGCTGCTGTACCGCGCGGTCGGGCGGCAGTGCGCACTCAACCACGGCAACGTCGACAGCCCCGGTGACGCGCTGGCCGCCTGCGATTTTCCCGACAGCCTGCTGGCCGACCCTGAACTGCGCAGCGAGGCAAGCGGCGGCCTGGCCAGCCGGGTCTCGGTCCACCCGGAGGTGCGTCGCGCGCTCTATGAGCGCCAGCGCGCCTTCGCCACGCAGCCTGGCGGCGCGGTTCTGGACGGTCGGGATATCGGCACGGTCATCGCACCCGAGGCTGAGGTGAAGCTGTTCGTCGTCGCCTCGGTCGCGGCGCGGGCGGAGCGACG
>JAFEEP010000186.1 GCA_018241045.1 Pseudomonadota bacterium
AATGTCAGCAGTGCCATCTTCATCGCGGCGCCTCATCGGGGCACATCGGTCGCGGGTGGACGCCTGGGGCGCTGGATGGCGGGATTTATCCGCTTTCCCATTACGGTGCTCGAAGAACTCGCCCACACGCTGGTGCCCGATGCGGCTGCCAGCAGCCATGAAAGCCTGGGGCATATCCCCAATAGCGTCGACAATCTCGACGAAAACGATCCATTCGTGCGCACGGCTGCGGACTTTCCCATCTCTACCCAGGTGCGCTATCACTCGATCGTGGCCCAGGCCAATGCCGAAGTGGCCCTCGCTGATTCCGATGATGGTCTCGTGCCTTACCGCAGCGCTCATCTTCCCGGGGCGCAATCCGAGAAAATCATCATTTCAGGACACAGCGTGCAACAGAGCGCGGCGGCAGTGCTGGAAATCCAGCGCATTCTGAGAGAGGACATTGCTCTGCGGGAAGCGCATTTCATGCAGCCATAGACAACTGCCATCAGCAGGTCGTCGATGAGCGTTCTCGGATCGATGTTCATGTGGTTTCTCCTTCATGAAAATGAAGGGGCGCTACCCCCAGGGGCCAGCGCCCCTGGGGGTAATGGATGTGATGCCGGCAGCACGCCGGTGGCAGGCTCGGGGACTAGTGCACCGCGGCACCCAGATGCATCACGGTGTTCAAGAGGGTGTATTCCAGGGTCTGCTCGGCGTACTCGCTGCCGACATAGCCCCAACACTCCTCGTCGCGGTCCTCGACGCGCCGCCCGGTGGCGCGGTCCACCACGTAGACGACGATGCCGTAGACCTCGCCGTTGACCCAGGCGTTGTATTCATCGAGCACGCCGCGACAGTACCGCTCGGCTTCCTCGGCGAGCTTGGCCGCCACTCTGGACGGCGGGACGTCCAGGCCCGAGGCTTCGACCAGCGCCGCCATGGCCTGCGTCCGTGTCGCATAGCCGCCGATCCAGGTGGTCCCGCCGTCGAGGGAATAGTGCACGGCCGGTGGATCGCCCCGGCCGCCGGCCGTGCCGGACCAGCACACTTCGCCAACGCCCAGTTCGCGCAGCACGTTAGATCGGATGTTGTCCTCGGCGTCCTCGTCTGGCACCCAGATGGCACCGCCGCGCGTAGTGTCCCAGCGGCACTGCATGCCATGGCCGGTCACGCTGTAGACGACGCCGCCATGGTCGTAGATGTCGAGCAGGACCGCCAGCGGGTAGCCTATGCTGCCTGCCACGAGGGCACGCTCCCAGGCCGCCTCCGCCTCGCTTTCGCAGAGCAGGTTCGCCAGGTCCTTGAGCTTGTCGTGCCAGCACGGTGCCAGGTCGTTCCACCAGGGAACGTCGAGGAACTGCTTGGCGATGTAGTCGAGCGCGAACTCCCAGCCTTCCTGGTGGACGGCATCCTCGACCGTCTGCAGGACCGCGTTCCACGTGGCTGCCTTGTCGCGGCTGCGCAGGAGGTTGCCCAGCGTCGCCATCAGCGAGCGGTTCTTGCGGAGCGAAGCGACAACGCAGTCGGCCAACTGGCCGGACACACCCTCGTCGCCGAGATCCTTGTTGCCGTCGCCGTCGCGCCCCAGGGCGTGGAAGAAGTACTCCTCCTCGTCGCGCCGCGCGCGCCGCCCTCGATGGTACAGACAGCCCATGGCATGGCCCTCGGCCAGCGGGTTGCAGCGCTCCGCGTCGTCATCGAAGCACAGGCCACCGGCCACGATGAACCTCTCCATCACGACCATGCGCTCCTCGGTGTCCGGCGGGATGCGCAGCCCTGCCTTGACGTCGATCGCCTCTTGCGCGTCGGCCGCGCCGACGAAGGCCACCTCGGAGAGCGATTCGCGCGCATCCTCGACGCCGGGAAGCGCTAGCCCCCGGATGGCGAAAGGAACCCCTTTCACGGCAACGATCGTCTCCGGCCGCAGGTTGGAAAGAACCTTGACTTGGTGTTTGTTCATGATGGCTCCTTGAACAAGTCGCGGGGCCGTCCCTGCGCGGGAAGCGTCCCGCTAGGGTTGACAGGTGTCCTATGCCGGTGCGGCGCGGGACATCGAAAGGTCGCCGACGCACGAAACTGCGCATGCAGCGCGGGCGCGGGGCACAATGAAAATGGAAAGCCCCTGCGCGGATCCTCGCAAGGGTCAAGAAAACGGACAACCCGGCAGGGGCTGCCACACGGCGGAAAGCGGGCCACCCGTTGGCAGATGGCACGATCGCAAAGCGGACACCGTCCGCATGTCTCACAAGGCTACGATTCGCTCGATGAGCAGGCTGGCAGCTTGCCTGTGACGGCGCGCAGCGCCGAAAGCCTGATCACTCTATCACCCACTGCCGCAGCGTTCAATATGCGGCGCAGTCAAGGTCTGCCTCAACCGTTCCTTGCCCGGCGTGATGTGGACGCCAATGCGCTGGGCGAGATCCAGCAGCTTCGCGCAACCCTGATCGTCCTGCGGCAGGCTGCATGTCCCCCTTCTGCTGCAACACCCCGTCGCATCCTGCGGCGCATGGTCGCCACCCGCATTCGCCCGCCAAGCCAGGCGTTCGCAGCTCGCGGTCGTGCAACTGCGGCGGCAGCGACCACATCCCGGCCCACACTCAAGGCTCACCCGCTTCCTGCAAGGAAGCCCCGGCCATGCCGGGCGTCGCAGTCGTTACCTGCCCGGCGCGGATCCGTCCCGCCAACCACTTCCACCTGGGAGCACCGTCTCCCTGGGAGCGGTGTTCCCATCCATCCCTGGAGAACACCATGCACACAACCTGCTCCGACAGCGTCGGTCCGGCACAGGACCACGCCACCATAGACCTCGAAGAGCTGCTCGGGGACGGCGAAGCCCAACTCGTCTACGAAGGGCTCTACCGCCTGCGTGAAGCCAAGGTCGAGGCACTGGGCATCGTGCGAGCTGCGGGGCTTGTATCTTTAAACCAGACCAGCGCGGTAGAGTCTGAACGCCGTTGAGGCGGCCAGACCGGCCCGTGCAGTTTGGTAGGCGCTGGGGTGATAGAGCCCGTGACTGAGTACAGAACGCATGGCCGCCGCGCTGGTCTTCGTGAAGCCCGAACGGTTACGCGCGCCTTGATTGAGCGCGCATGCACAAGCAAGGGATCTGAAGATCATGTCTGTTACCTCAGTGACGGTGGGCATCGACGTGGCCAAGGCGCACGTGGATGTCTGTGTGCTGGGTGCCAAGAGCAGCGCCCAGCGGTTTGACAACGATGCCGAAGGCCACTCGGCGCTGGCGGCTGCCCTGCAGCCCCTGGACGTGGGTCTGGTGGTGATGGAGGCCACCGGCGGCTACGAGGCCGCGTTAGCGTGTGCCCTGCAGGCCACAGGCCTGCCCGTGGCGGTCATCAACCCGCGCCAGGCGCGCGACTTCGCCAAATCCATGGGACGCCTGGCCAAGACCGACGCGGTGGATGCGCGCACGCTGGCCGAGCTGGCAGCGGTGCTGCTGCGCCGCGACGATCTGCAGCGCTTCTTGCGCCCCCTGGCCGATGAGCGCCAGCAGTGGCTCGCGGCCCTGGTCACGCGCAGGCGCCAGTTGCTGACCATGCTCCATTCGGAGCGCCAACGGCTGCAGATCACGCCCAAGAAGCTGCACGCCAGCATCGAGGCCATCGAGGCGGCGATCAAGGCGCAGCTCGATGAGATCGAAGAGCAGATGGTCACGCATGTGCGCGAGCACTTTGGGGAGCTCGACACGCTGCTGCAGTCGGCTGCGGGAGTCGGCCCGGTGGCCAGTGCCACGATGATTGCCGAGCTGCCAGAGCTGGGCCGGCTGAACCGGCGCGAGATCGCTGCATTGGTGGGCGTGGCGCCCATGGCCAATGACTCCGGCGGCAGCAAGGGCAGGCGGCGCGTACAAGGCGGGCGCTTCGAGATCCGCCGCGTGCTGTACATGGCAACGCTCACGGCCACCCGCTACAACCCGGCCATCAAGGCCTTCTACGAGCGTCTGAAGGCCGCTGGCAAGTTGCCCAAGGTCGCCCTGGTCGCTTGCATGCGCAAGTTGCTCACCACGCTCAACGCCATGGTGCGCACTGGAAAACCTTGGGACAAGTCGCTTCATTGCGCTTGACTTCGAAGACGGTTACTCAGTCCCCATGACCGGCCCTTCGAGCCCTGGGACTTCGGCGTTCCGAAGATCGACCAGTTGCTGGCCCGCCTCGGCGCCGACCCCGTCGAAGCATCCCCCGTCACGCCGGAGTGCTGAGATGGGTCCGACGCCCTACCAGTACCTGCCCCTGTGGGCCAAGGTCGCGATCGAACGGCTCGACGCGGACGCCGCGCTGCGCAGCGAGGCCATGCTCGACGAGCTGCTAGACAGCTATGCGCGGTGCTACGCAGAAGTGGTCGATCCGCAGACCCGCGATTCGGCAAGGCACATCTGTCGGCGCCGCTTCATTGGCACGTACACCGAGCCGCCGCGGCCCGAGCCCGTCCCGCCTGGCACCTTACGCCTGGTCCGGCTGGCGCGCGAAGGCGCACTGAGCCCCGGCGACCGCGTGGCGACACAGCGGCTGGGCGAATGCGAGGTCACCCGTATCCACACGCCCCATTCGATCGAAGTGCGCGATCCGTCCACCGGGCGGCACTACCTGATCAGCGGCCTGGATTTCGGAACGGACGCACGCGTCGTGGAAGTCGAAGCGGCCCGCGGCGCGACGGCCCCTTGATCCGAGCACACGAACCGGCCACCAAGGGCCGCCCTTTCCATGGATCCGGTGGACAGGCGTCGCCTGCCCGCCATGCCATTACTGGAGTACATCATGTCCATTCCCAAAGCCATCGAAGGCGCGATGAACCGCTGGAACTCGGTGGAGACGGCGTTGCGCGCCGCCAATCCAGGCGCCAACAAGGAAGACATCTACCACGCCACCGCCGACGCGATGAACCGATCTCTCGGTCTGCCACAAGGCGAACGGCGCACCGTCTTCGACGACGGCACCTACCGCGTTCAGGTCGGCCGACTGTTCGCCGTCATCGCGCGCAGGGATGGTGCCGAGTTCTACGTGCCCACCCACCACGCCTGGTTTGACCGCGTCGCCACGGCGGATTGCCGCCGCACCGTGGAAGATTTGCACACCGAACTGGTGACCACCACTGCCTGATCGGAGGACTTCACATGTCCATGCCACGCCCCCCTGCCTGCCCTATGTGCTCGGGCGAAGGTGCCCTGCTGGGACCGATGGGCTCGCTGAACTGGTTCCGCTGCCGCCACTGCGGTTGGGATTTCAGCCGGCCACGCCGTCAGAGATTCCGGCCATCCACGGCCGCCACCCCTTCACGGGAGAAGTCACCATGAGCGACACGTCCGCGCAGCACCTGCTGACCCATGCCGAGCCCCCTGGTCGCGATCTCGATCGCGCATCTGCGCCCAGCCACACGACAGCGGCTGGCCGACGGCGAGCTGTCGGTGATCGCCTATCCCAACGACTACGGCGGATTCGTCTACGTCGGCTCCGCCGACGAAAGCATTCCGGACGAACCCGAGCTGGTCCCGATCTTCGCAGCGGCGCAGGCAGCCGGCATCGTCTGGATCAAGTTCGATGCCGACGCCGAAGCGGTTGAAGGCTTCGACACCTGGCCGTGTACTTCCGGATGATCGACCGCCCTATCGACGGTCTGCCGACGTGGTGCTGGTTCAAATTGCCGGCCTCCTGAACCTTCCCGATGGACCGCCCCCACCGCACCGAGCGGTGGGGAGCCGGCCCCATCGCCCGCGCCGCCGGGGTTTCGCGCGGCCCCCACACCCTGTCGCTTCGCCACTCCCGCGGCGCCTTCGTTTAGTCCGCCTCGATGCCAGCGCGCAGCGCCGCAGCCAGCACCGTATCGCGCAAGCTGGAGTTCCGTGCCAACGGCCCGCCGATCCGGCGTCCGCCCAGCACACCGGCCAGCCGGTCGCCAAACAGCACCAGCGCAGGATCGCGATCCCGCTGGCGCGACATCCACAGCAGGCCATCGATATCGCCGAACTGCCGGTGCAGCGCCTGGGCCCACAAGGCGGTGTCCCGGTAGTCACGCGACGGGCTGGCGATCAGTTCCTGCTTGGGCACCTTCAGGCGATGCAGCCCTTCGCTCGTGAGGCCCACGAGCTTCAGGTCGCGGGCAGGCACGAGTTCACCATGGCCGCGTTGCGCGAAGTCGTCGAGATCCACGAACTTGTCGGGCGCGTCGATCGGCACTGCGTGGAACACGGTTTCGAAGATCGCGCAGTCCAGCGTCGCGCCGCCGTACAGGTACGGCACGACCTGGCCCCTCGCGTCGTGGATCGGCGCGAAGCGCGTCGGCTTGCGCAGTTGACCGGCCGCGTCCACCCCCGGGTTGAAGCTCTCGGGGGCGAACGCGGTGTCGTGGATGACGTGGATCACCTGGCCGGCTGGCCAGCGATCGAACAGTGGATCGAGCGGCGGGACCGGCGCGCGACAACTCAAGCCGCGCTCCCCTGGGCATCGCGCTGCGCGGTTTCGACGACGGCCTGCGGGTCACTGGCCAGCAGATCGACCGGACGCGCACTGCCCGGCAGCCCGCCATTGTTCGAGGCGAACCACAGCGCCAGTTTCCAGGGCGATTTGCGGCTACCGAAGGCTTCCAGCACGTCCTGGACCGCCTTGATCGGTTTACCGTTCTCGAACTGGAAGGCCGGGTAGACATCGCGTTCGCGCGCCGTCTTGTCCGGGTGCGGCACGGCGAACACCTGGCGGCGCTTGCGCCAGTTGTCGGCCAGCGCCGCACGGTTGCTCGCCTGCGAACCGTTGGCGTCCGCCAGCTGCTCGGCAGTGAAGAAGCCGAACTCGTTGAGCAAGCGCGCATGGCGGCCGGCGAGCCGCTGCGCCATCTCCAGGTCGGTGGCGCTGGGCGCGAGCATGCGTGCGGCCATGAAGTCGACCATTTCCGCCATGCGGCGCTCGCGCACCGCAGCCACCTTCTCGGCGAGCAGCCGGTCCAGCAGCGGCAATGATGCCAGCAGCGTCCGGGATGCCGCCTCGTCCGCCACTTCCAGCACGAAGGCCTGGCCTGCGTGCGACGCGCGGCCGCGACCCTCATGGCGCACCGTGAGTACGTCGCCCTGCAGCGCGAAAGAGGCGGCTTTGCCCATGACATGCACTCCCATTGACCTTGTTGATGAAATTCTAGTTCATCAGATCATTTTGGTCAAAATACCTCCAAGACATCCTCGGGGCGTGATGCATCGGCAGGTCCCACTTCGCCACCATCAATCGTCGAACCTGGCTGTCCCTTTCTGCTGAAACCGCCCTGAGCCGCTTCACGACGAAACAAGCTGGAAGCACACTGACATGGCTTCCCTGGCTGCGGTCCTTCCCGACCGTCCAGCCCACCCGAGTTCTTCGGGCGTCGCGGTCGTTACCCGCCCAACGCAGCTCCGCTGCCAAGCACCGCGCCGGGTTCTCCGGCTCCAGTTTCCGCGCCGATCCGGCGCCTACCCGTCTTAACCCTCCCGCGGCCCGCCGCCGCGCCATGCCGTGCCATGTCCGATCGCGGGCCTGGCCGCGACCCACCCATTCAGAAAGGCCATCCATGACCACTGTCGCCGAAACCCTCTGCGCCATCGAGCGCCGCGCCGAGCGCGCCATCGTGCAGGAGTTGCGTCTGATGACGCAGGAGTTTCTTGCCATGCGGACCCAGCTCACGCTCGCGGACCGCGCGCACGCCGATGCGCTGTTGCTCAAGCTGACCCACCTGGAACGCTGCCAGCAGGTCGATACCGTCGCGCCCTGCCCCATCGCGCCGTCCGCCGCGTCCACCGGGCAAGGGTTTCCCATGCTCCCGATCGACTCGCTGGAACCGCTGCAGCCGGATCGCTACCTGGTCCATCTCTACGGCCACGAACTGGGCGATCTGGAGCGCACGGTCCTCGTCGAGACGCTGGCCTCGGCCGCCCAACTGGTGCGCCAGCACCAAGCCGAACGGCCCCAGCTGGTGTGGGAAGTGACCCACAACACCACCACGGGCGAACTGGCTTTCCTGGGTGATGACGACATGCTCGTCGCCAGCATCTCGCCCTGCGAACCGCTCACGCCCGAGGTGGAGCCACTGGTCGCCGACGCCTGCAAGGAATTCGGCAAGG
>JAFEEP010000187.1 GCA_018241045.1 Pseudomonadota bacterium
CCCGACATGGGACGCCAGTACGACAAGCAACACGCCACCACCGTGGTGGCCACCGCCGCGATCGAGAAGGGCCGCTTCGTCGGCTTCAACGGCGCGCACGCCACCGCCGCCGGCGGCACCTCGGCCGATTCGATGGGCGTGAGCGAGCACGCCGCCGCCATCGGCACGCCGGTGTCGGTGATCACGCACTACACCGCCCTGGTGGAAGCCAGCGCCGCCATCAGCCAGCACGCCTTCGTCAAGCCGGCGGCAGACGGCAGCGGCAAGGCCGCCGTGGGCAGCAACACCGACCACTGCGGCAAGGCGCTGGAAGCGGCCACCCAGGCGGGCCAGTTCATCGAAGTGGTGCTGTATCGCCACCTGCACGCGTAACGCGTAGCACGACACAGGAGCCGACATGCCCAGCTTCATCTTCAACTCCGCCATCCGCGACGAAGCGGTCGGCAACATCGACTACGACACCGACACCTTCGGCGTGATGCTGCTCACCAGCGCAGCCACGCCGAACAAGGACACCTGGGCCAAGCGCAGCGACGTCACCAACGAAGTGGTGGGCACCGGTTACACGGCAGGCGGCGCGACGGTAACGGTGACGGTGGGCGCGGTCGATACGGCCAACGATCGCGTCGACATCGCACTCGGCGGCAACACCTGGGCCAACGCGTCCATCACCGCTCGCTATGCGGTCTACTTCAAGAAGCGCGGCGGTGCGGCGACGGCGGATGAGTTGGTGGCGGTGAATGACTTCGGCGCCGATGTCACCAGCACCGCGGCGGCATTCGCGCTGGCGGCGAGCACGCTGCGTAAGCAGAACTGACCCATGGCCGCCGTGAAGCTGGCGCTGTACAAGCCGCACCGCCTGTCCGACATCGGCGGGCGGCTTGTCTGTTGGTGGACGCGCTCGCCGTACTCGCATTGCGAGCTCGTGGTGGGCGACGAGTGCTACTCGTCGTCGATCCGGGACGGTGGCGTGCGCAGGAAGCGCATCGATATCAGCGGCGAGCATTGGACGGTCGTGCCGCTGCTGCACGTCAATCCGCTCGCGGTGTCGCAGCTCTATGCGAGCACGAAGGGCGCCGGCTACGGCTGGCTGGACCTGCTGGCGCAGCAAGTGCTGCGCACGCCGTTTGAGGACCGGAACCGCTGGTTCTGCTCGGAATGGGTGGCCTCGGCGCTCGGGCTCGCACGGCCGGAAACCTGGACGCCCGGGATGCTGGCGGAACATTACGGGGTGAAGTCATGACGCATGACGAAATCCGCGCCGCGATCGGCGCCGATCCAGCGCTACAGGCGCTCGTGCCCGATACGACGGCGCTGGCCGCTGCGCTGTCCGAGGGTCGCAAGCGCTGGAAGCCGACTGACATCGGCGTCGGCACGATCATTGAGGTGCTCGGCCTCGCGGCCGCGAACCCGGTATTGGATGCGCTCTACGCCTCGCCGGATTACCGCCACGTAAAGCCGTTGCTGGAGCAAGGGCGGCTCCGGCTGGACGTCGTCGCGCAGGCCGGGCTGCTGGCGCCTCTCGTTGCGGGCGGGCTGCTCACACAAGTGCAGCTCGACGCGCTCGTCGCCCGGGCAAAGGAACCCGCGCCGGTCGCCGAGTACGACGTGCGGGTGGCCATTTACGCCGATGACGGCTCGCTGAGGGTCTGACGATGGCAATTACGAAAACCAAAGTCGTCCTGGTCGCAGTCGGTACCAGCAACGCTGCAGGCGCGACGACGCGCGGCACTGCCGATCTGTCCGACAAGGCAGGGGGCGTGTTGACGTTGCGCATCGTCAACGGTGCCACCGGGCCCACCGCGCAGTGCGAAGGGCGCGTGCTGATTTCGCATGAAGCCGTGCTGCCCGCTGCGGCTGGCAATGGCGCGGACTGGAAGCAGATCTGGCGCTTCGGTGGCGGCGTGATCGCGAATGCCGACACGGTGCGCAGCTTCACTTTCGGTCCGGAGGTGAGGCACGTGGAAGTGGAGTTCACGGGCAATACCGGGCAGGCCGTGACGGTGGAGGCCCTGCTCACCCACTACACGGTGTAAGGCGTGGCCGAACTCCTCATCCCCCGTCGCCGGTTTTCACAGCCGCAGGGCCGGCAGAAGGTCGCGCAGGATTGGCGCGACCGGCTGCTGTCGCTCGTCCACTTCTCATCGGCAGGGGTGACGGACGTTGCGGATGAGACGGCCGTTTGGACGCCAACCGGGCAGTACTGGCTGGAGCCCTCCACGCACGGCGACGGGCTGAGGCTCGACAAGTCAGCCGTCGGCAAGGTCCAGAACAGCACGCTCATGGCGAGCGTGCTGAACGAGCCTGTGACGGTGGTGTTGTTCCTGCCGGTAGTCGGAGACCCGCCCGGGGCGGGTTGCGTCTTCTTCGGCTCTGAGCCGTATTCGACCTACAGCCAGATCGACACTAGCGGCATCTTCTATTTTTTTGGGACGGGAAGAGGCAATCACACAGAAATCAACAACGGCGCGTTCTACAACTCCGAAAACAGGACCATCGCATTTCGGCAGGATGTGACGGGCAATGCGGCCTACGGCGGCAACGCGCTATTCATCGGCAAGAAAAAGTTTTTCGCGGACAGCACCGGAAAACTGTTCAACGGCGCGACAACCATTCAGTACGGCGGATGGACCGCCACTAGCTGGCAGTACCAGGGCGTCATCGGTTCGGCTGCAATCATTCGCGGGTCGGCAACGGACGAAGAGATTCTGGCTGCGGTCGATAACCCGTGGATGTTCTATGAGGATGATCC
>JAFEEP010000188.1 GCA_018241045.1 Pseudomonadota bacterium
AAGACCGAGGCCTATGACGTCGATTACAGCGCCTATGGCATCGAGCCGCTCGATGAACGGCGCTGGACGTCGAAGTCGACGCTCTCGCTGAACGATGTGGTCGAAAAGCGCTTCGGCGTCGCCTGCAACGAGGTGAAGAAGCGCAACATCACCGTCTGGGTGATCGGTTTTGGCACCACGCTCAACCCGATCATGAAGCAGTGCGCCGGCCCCGGTCACTATTTCGAAGCGAAGGATGCCACCACCCTGAGCGACACCTTCGCCAAGATCGCCCAGCAGCTTGGCGACCTGAGGCTGTCCAAGTGACCCCGCGTCCCGCTCTGTCGCACCTGTTGCGTGATGAACGCGGGGTGACGATCGTCGAGTTTGCGCTGATCGCCCCGGCGCTGATGGTGCTGGTGCTGGGAATCTTCGACCTGGGCTACAACGCCTACACAAACCAGATGCTGCAAGGCGCAATCCAGCGCGCGGCGCGGGCCTCGACCATGGAGGGTGCCGCGGGCAACGCAGCGGCGCTCGACGGGCGCGTCGCCAGCGAGGTTCACACCGTCGCCGCCAATGCCTCCCTGTCATTCGACCGAAAGTCCTACAATAGCTTTTCCCAGGTCGGCCGGCCGGAGGACTTCACCGATCTCGACAACGACGGGCTGTGCGACAACGGCGAACCTTTCGAGGACGCCAACGGCAACGGCGTATGGGATCGTGACCCGGGCACCGCCGGGTTCGGCGGCGCACGCGATGCGGTGCTTTATACCGTGACGGTCAAATACCCTCGCCTGCTGCCGATCGCATCCTTCCTGCCGGGGATGAGCGCCGACGTCACGCTGGCGTCAAGCACGGTGCTGCGCAACCAGCCATACGGCTTCCAGAAGAGCGGCGGCGCGCCGATCGTGGGGAATTGCCCATGACGCTGCGCTCATCCTTCCGCGCGCTGTGGCGCTCCGTATCGGGCGTGGCGATGACCGAGTTCGCGCTGGGCGCGCCGGTGCTGATGTTCGCAGGGCTTTACGGGGTGGAGGAAGCCAACTTCGTGCTGGTCAACATGAAGATCAACCAGCTTGCCACGCACCTTGCCGACAACGCCTCGCGGATCGGCGATCCCTCACAACTCAAAAGTCGCCGCGTCTATGAAAGCGACCTCACCGACGTGATCGTCGGGGCGCAGATCCAGGCGGGCAAGTCGGTCAATATCTACAAATATGGGCGGGTCTTCATCAGCAGCCTGGAGGTGAACGATGGCGGCCAGCAATATATCCACTGGCAGCGCTGCCGCGGCGCCAAGGCCGCTACCTCCAGCTATGGCGACCAGGGCAGCAGCGTGGACGGAATGGGCCCCGCCAGCACGCGGATCACCGCCGAGCCGGGCGACGCGGTGATCTTTGTCGAGGTGCGCTACACCTACCAGCCGCTGATTACCGGCGCGGTGATCCCCAACAGGGAAATCAAGGCGATTGCCGCCTTCAACGTGCGCGACAACCGCGACCTGACCCAGATCTACCAGCGCGATCCCGCCAACCCCGATCCGGTGCAGGACTGCACCAGCTATCGGGGCGAAGTGACGATCAACAGTTCCGGCGCAGTCAGCTAGTTCAGCGGTAGCAAACCTTGCGCACCGCCGCGGCGATCCGTCCGGCGTCGATCAGTGCGGCCTTTTCAAGATTGGCGGCATAAGGCAGCGGAACGTCCTCGTTGCACACCCGCATGACCGGCGCGTCAAGGTTGTCGAAGCCCTGCTCCATGCACACCGCGATGATCTCGCTGGCGATCGAGCATTGCGGCCAGCCTTCCTCGGCCACGACCAGACGATTGGTCCTGGCGAGCGAGGCGAGAACTGTTTCCGTGTCGAGCGGACGCAGGGTGCGCAGGTCGATGACTTCGGCCTCGATCCCCTCGCCCGCCAGCGTTTCGGCGGCGTCCAGCGCCATGCCGACGCCGATCGAATAGGACACGATCGTCACGTCCTTGCCCTCGCGCACGATCCGCGCCTTGCCGATCGGCAGGACGTGATCGTCAAGCTCGGGCAGCTCGAAAGTCCGGCCATAAACCAGCTCGTTTTCGAGGAAGACCACCGGATCGTCGCTGCGGATCGCCGCCTTGAGCAGGCCCTTGGCATCGGCTGCGTCATAGGGCGCAATGACAATCAGGCCGGGGACGCTCGAATACCACGGACCGTAGTTCTGGCTGTGCTGCGCGCCGACGCGGGCCGCCGCGCCGTTGGGGCCGCGGAACACCACCGGACAGCGCATCTGTCCGCCCGACATATAATTGGTCTTGGCCGCCGAATTGATGATGTGGTCGATCGCCTGCATGGCGAAGTTGAAGGTCATGAACTCGACGATCGGACGTAGCCCGCCCATCGCCGCGCCGGTGCCGATCCCGGCAAAACCGTATTCGGTGATCGGGGTGTCGATCACCCGCTTTGCCCCGAACTCCTCGAGCAGGCCCTGGGTGACCTTGTAGGCGCCCTGGTATTCGGCCACTTCTTCGCCCATCACGAAGACACGGTCGTCGCGGCGCATTTCTTCGGCCATGGCGTCGCGCAGCGCCTCGCGCACGGTCGACATCTTCATGTTGGTGCCCGCGGGCACAGTCGGATCGGCCGCACGGGCCACAGCCACCGGGCGGTCCACCGCAGGTTCGGCGACCTTGACGGCAGGTGCAGCCGTTTCAGCTACGGCGGCCGGCGCCGGGGGAGTTTCGCCCTCCTCACCGATCACGGCTATCACCGTGCCGACCTTCACGCCCTCGGTCCCTTCGGGGACCGTGATCTTGCCAATCACACCCTCGTCGATCGCCTCGAATTCCATCGTCGCCTTGTCGGTCTCGATCTCGGCGAGGATATCGCCCGACTTGACCGTGTCGCCTTCCTTGACCAGCCACTTGGCGAGCGTTCCCTCCTCCATCGTCGGGGACAGCGCGGGCATCTTCAGTTCGATCGCCATCAGTAGCTCTCCACCAGGATGTCGGTGTAGAGTTCGGTCATTTCGGGCTCCGGTGAGTTTTCGGCAAAATCAGCCGCTTCGGCGACAATGCCGCGAATTCGCTTGTCGATGTCCTTGATCGCTTCCTCGCTGATGCCGCGCTTGATCAGCTCGGCCTTGGCGGCATCGATCGGGTCGTGCTTGTCGCGCATTTCCTGCACTTCCTCGCGGCTGCGGTACTTGGCCGGGTCGGACATGGAATGGCCGCGATAGCGGTAGGTCTTGAGTTCCATCAGCACCGGCCCCTTGCCGGCGCGGACATGGGCCAGCGCAACTTCGGCGGCGGCGCGCACTTCCAGCACGTCCATACCGTTGACGTCCATGCCGGGGATGCGGAAAGCGGTGCCGCGGCGATAGAAATGCGTCTCGGCGGAGCCGCGCTTGACCGCTGTGCCCATTGCATAGCCATTGTTCTCGACCACGAAGATGATCGGCAGGTTCCACAGCGCGGCCACGTTGAAGGCCTCGTAGACCTGGCCCTGGTTCGATGCGCCGTCGCCGAAGTAGGCGATGCACCCGCCCCCGTGCTCGCGGTACTTGTGCGCAAAGGCCAGGCCCGCGCCGAGCGGCACCTGCGCACCGACGATGCCGTGGCCGCCGTAGAACTTGTGATCGACGCTGAACATATGCATCGATCCGCCCTTGCCGTGCGAGATCCCTGCGCCGCGTCCGGTCAACTCGGCCATGATGACCTTGGGATCGATCCCGTAGGCGAGCATATGGCCATGATCGCGATAGCCGGTGATGACGCTGTCCTTGTCGCCATCAAGCGCCGATTGCAGCCCCACCGCAACGGCTTCCTGGCCGATGTAGAGGTGGCAGAACCCGCCGATCAGCCCGAGGCCGTAAAGCTGCCCGGCCTTTTCCTCGAACCGGCGGATCAGCACCATCTGTTCGTAGAAGCGCAGCAGCTCGTCATCCGAGGCGGGGTATCGTGGCTTCGCGGTATGGGCATCCTGCAGGCTGCGCAGGGCAAATTCTTCGCCAGAGGCGGCAGGCTTTCGGGCAGACGGCGTTTTGGCCAATGTCGGGGTTCCCTGGGGAGAGGTTCGATAGCCCGGCTATAGGGAGAAGATTCCGCTAGGGAAACCGTTCCATACGTATTTTGTTTGCGGATTTTGCAGAGCTTATCGCGCTCACTTGAGCAGCATGACCATCTCGTCAGGATGAACGACGTTGAGGTTGCGGCGCACCAGTTCGCCCGCGATGTCGGGATCGACGTGGCTGGGATTGAGCAAGGCGACCCGGTTGCGCAACTCGTTGCGCTGCGCAGTAAGGTCGCGAACTTCCTTCTGGCGCTGCTGCAACAGGCGACTGTTATCGCTCCAGGCAAGGAGTCCCGATGGCCCGACCAGGGTCAGCGCCGCCATAATAAGCAGACAGCACAACGCGATAGCCTGCGTCGCCTGCTCCTTGGCCAGTTTAGGTGTCTTGGTCCCGCCCCTCATGCCTCTCTAAGAATCACAAATGATTCAGCGATTCAAGCGGAAAACGTCGGATCGCGACAAAAGAAGCGCCCGGACCTTTCGATCCGGGCGCATTGGCAAGGACGGCCTGCGGGAGGATGGGGGGTCGGTGGCCGCCCCTGCCAAACCGTGTCAGGGCTTGGCTGTCGGGGTGCCGGCCGACTGGGCGCTGCCTGTTCCCGAAGCCGCGCCCTGCGATTCCTGACGCACCGCCTCACTGGCGATCTGGGCGCTGCCCATCGCCGAAACCAGTGCCGATCCATCGGCCGAGAAGTTGGTTGCGGGAAGCAGTGCGGTGGCATCGCCTGACTTCACCAGAAGGCTGGTGATCCGCCCCTGCGAGTCGGTGAACACCTTGCGCACCTTGCCGATCTTGTCACCGGCCGCATTGAACACGCGGGTGCCGGGGGTCACGACCAGATTGCCCGCAGTGCTTGCCGCAGCATCGGCCCCGCCAGCGAGATCGAAAGTGCCGGTATCGCTGCCCGCACTGCCCGAACCCGAACCCGAGCCATTGGCCCCGCCGGTCGCCGCGAGATTGCCCAGGCCGTTGCGCGCACCGCCGGCAACGCCGCCCAGCCGGTCCTTCGCCTGGTCGAGTGCGCCAGTGGGGAGTACACTGCCACCACCTGACGATCCCGCGCTACCCGACGCCGATCCGCTCCCCGTCCCGCTGGCCGATCCGTTCAGACCGCCAAGCGTCTTGGTCAGCCCGGCACTACTCGCGCCGCTGCCTGTGCCCGACGCCGAACCCGCAGTCGAACCGCCTTGCGAGGCGAGATTGCCCGCCTTGTCGCGCGCCGCGCTCAGACCGCTTGTGGCATGGTCCTTCGCCGCCGAACCCGCCGCCGCGGCGCGATCCCTGGCCCCAGTGACCAGTTGGGAGCCGTGATCGTGGGCGTCCGACAGTGCGCCGTGAACCGCATCGGTGCCGATCAGTTGCCCGTTGGCGCTACCGCTGGCGCCGCCTTGGGCGTTGCCGCTGGCGCTACCCGACAGGCTGCGGGTCGGGGTCGACAGCGTGTTGTCGAGCACGCCCGAGGCCGAGCCGTTGGCCGAACCGGCCGCGCCCGCCTTGCCCGTTTTGGGGTCGATGTTCCTGGTCACGCTGGCATCGAGCACGCCACTACCGCGCGTCACGCTGGCGGCATCGAGGGTCGGCATCGACGGCAGCGCGGTGGGCACCATCCCGCCAAGACCGCCGAGGATCTGGGCACTGGCGGAGGTGGTGGTCGCCAGCAGGGCGAAAGCTGAAAGAGTGACGAGCTTCATCATGATCGTGTCCTTTTTCAATCGTATGGCGTCCGGACATCTCCCGGCCGCTCAACAGGACAACGAACCCCGCTTCGGAAAAAATTCAGCGGCGCCGAAAAAAGTTCAGCGGCAGGTTTCGCACAGCAGCCCGCGCCCGCTGCGCGGATCGGGCACCTTGCGGGAAAGCGGACGCGCCTCGGCATCGAGCGCGCCGGTCAGGCGATCAAAGGCGGTGCCGCGTTGCAGGGCAGCCGCCGCCCGCGCGGCGACCAGCGGCGTGGCATAGGACGTGCCGCGTACCCCCACCCAGCGTCCCGCTGCATCAAGCGCGGTCAGGTCAGCGCCCGGTGCGGCATAGTCCAGATGCAACGCCTTGCCAGCCTCGATCAGCGGACGGTCACGCCGATCGACCCCGGTGACGGCGATGACCCCAGGGTAGGAGGCAGGATAGGACGGCGGCGCGGCGGGGCCATCGTTGCCCACGGCGGCGACAATGACGACCTGGCGTGATCGCGCGGCGCTGACCGCGCGCTCCAGCACGGGATTGCGCGGGCCAACCAGGCTGATCGAGATGACCCGCGCGCCCTGCCCGATCAGCCAGTTCATCCCGCGGGCGATGGCCAGCGCATTGCCCCCGGCGGGGTCGGTGCCATAGACATCGGCAACTTGAATCGTGCGCACCCCGGCGCGCGCGGCGAGCGAGACAATCGCGCTGCCATGATTGCTCGGCATCGGCGCGCCTGCGGCGAATCCCCGGGTCGCCGCAACGGGCTGCGCCGGGGCACCGTCGATCATGCCCAACGGCACGCTGATCGCCTCGCGCGCAGCCTGCGGCCTTGCCCGCGTGGGCGAGGATCCGGCGCCGCTCTGGAAATGGAGCGGATCGCTCGACACCGCCACTCCGGGCGCACTTCGCGCCAGCAGGTGCTGGGCATCGGCGAGGCTGATGCCGGCGGGAACCGTCACCTCGACCACGGTCATGCCCAGCGCATCGAGCCGGTCCCTGCCCCCGACAACGAAGCCAAGTGCCTGGACCTGCGCCAGGTCCGTCTCTGCCGGATCGAGCAGCAGCAGCGTGCCGCGCCGCGCCGGTTGGCCATCAAGGTCGCGCTCGATAACCGCGCGGTTGCGGCGCAGGATGTCGTCGATCCGCTCGATCCGGGCCTGACGCAGCGCGTCGGCGGTCTGGGCCAGACCATCGCGCACCAACCTGTCCGCGCGGCCCAGCACGCCGTTGACCGCGCCCGTCGCGTCGGGCAGCACCGGAACCTGCGGCAGGGCGAGCTGGGCGGCCAGCGGCGAGGCGAACCCAGCCACCAGGGCCATGACAATCGTGGAATTCAGGCGGCGCATGATACCTCTTTCCGGAAAATCTGCTTAATCATGGATGAAACGAACCGGCTCGTGCGTTTCATCCATTGAAAGGCTGACTTGGCACACGAAGACGACTTTCTGGCCGGGATGACCGCGCTCCTTCCCCGCTTGCGCCGCTTTGCGCATGGGCTGGCGCGCAATTCCGCCGATGCCGACGACCTGTGCCAGGCCACCGTTGAACGCGCGCTGCTTTCGCGCCAGCAATGGCAGGAGGGAACGCGGCTGGATAGCTGGATGTACCGGATCATGCGCAACATCTTCATCGACCAGACCCGCAGCACGGCCCGGCGTGGCCGCACGTTCGTCGATCCCGACGAGGGGCTGACGGTGGGCCGCGACGGCGCGCAGGAGGCCACGGTCGAACTCTCGATGGTCGATCGGGCCATGGCTGCATTGCCTGACGAACAGCGCGAGGCAGTGCTGCTGGTCATGGTCGAAGGCTACAAATACGCAGAGGCCGCCGAGATCATCGGTTGCCCGGTGGGAACGCTAACCTCGCGATTGTTGCGCGGGCGTGAGGCACTGATGGCCCGGCTGGGAGAAGCTACGTGACGATCTCGCCCGAAATGCTCGCCGCCTATGCCGATGGCGAACTGGATGAACTGAACGCCGCCCGGGTCGAACGCGCCTTGTCGGACGATCCCGCGCTGGCCGGGCAGCTTGAAGCGATGATGTCGCTCAAGCTGACGCTGGCGGCGCACTACGATCCGATCCTTGCCCAGCCCCTGCCCGACCGACTGACCGCACCGATCACCGAGGCGGCAAAGGTGGTGGATCTTTCCGCCGTCCGCGCCGCGCGGCAGCGCTGGTTCGAGCGGCCTGCGCTGCGTTACAGCGGAGGGGCGATCGCCGCGGCCCTGGCGCTGGTGTTGCTGGTGACTCTCAATCGCGGCGGCGAGGCATCGGACATGGCTGGACCGCAACTCGCCCAGGCGCTTGATAGCCAGGCTTCGGGCGTCGCCGGGGCGAACGGAACGAAGGTGCTGCTCTCGTTCCGCGATCAGGCCGGAACCCTGTGCCGCGGCTACAGCGCGGGAGCCGCGTCTGGCATTGCCTGCCACGAGGGCAAGGGCTGGAAGATCCACGTCAAGGGCGGCGCGGGCGCTAGCGAACAAGGCGACTACCGACAGGCCGGCAGCGCCGACGCGGCGATCATGGCGGCAGCACAGGACATGGCCGCCGGTCCCGCGCTTGACGCCGATCAGGAAGCCCAGGCGATCAAGGCCGGTTGGGAACCATAGGGAAAGTGGTGCGCCCGACGGGATTCGAACCCATGGCCCCCAGATTAGGAATCTGGTGCTCTATCCTGCTGAGCTACGGGCGCCCGCGCTTCCCCTAGGCGAGCGCGGCGGGGCTGGCAATCAGTTGAGTTCGTCGGGCGGCGCGACCGGGAAGGGCAACGGCATCACTGCGATCCCTTCCTCAAGCAACGCCTTGGCGTCATCCAGCGTTGCCTGGCCATGGATAGTTTCGACCTCGCGCTCGCCGTAATGCATTTCACGCGATTGCTCGGCGAAGTCCGCACCCACCCAGGTCGATACCTTGAGCGCTTCGGCCTGCATCGTGGCGAGCCTCGCTATGACCTGCTGTATTTCCTGCGGCACCGGGCCGCTCATCACCGCCGGAACTGCAGGCGTTTCGCTGCGCTGATTGCCCTTGCGCGCCACGGCCGGGGCCATCGGCGCCTTGCTGACCTGCGTGCTGTCGCATTGCGGACAACTCACCAGTCCGCGGTCCTGTTGGGCGGCGAAATCGTCCGATGAGGCGAACCACCCTTCGAATCGGTGCCCCAGCGGCGCGCAGACGAGGTCGAAGACAATCACGCGGTAACCCCCGCTATCGGGCGCTTGTTGGCGAGGCTGGGGAGCTGGGTGCGGACCTCGGCAAGGCGCGCGGGGTCGATCTCGGCGAAGGCCAGCCCCGCCCCTTCCCCGCCCATG
>JAFEEP010000189.1 GCA_018241045.1 Pseudomonadota bacterium
ACCCGGTCCTGGGACGCACCGAACGACCGCCCGGACTCGCGAGGTGTGCCGGGTCTTGCGAACGGGTCGCGCGACCGCGCGGCCGTTCGCTAGACGAGGGAACGACCGGCAAGAGGCCGAGGGCACCAAACGGATGCCACGGGATGCCGGTGAACCCACAAGGAGCCACTGCACCATGCGTCCGTACACCGAAGACATCCCCTGCGCGTCCCAGGGAACGCCATACCCTGCCGCCGAGGTGGCAATCCCGTGCCCGGGTGGCAGCGCCGCCGCTGCCTCTGTGGAGCGGGAGGCCGGTCCACAGGGGCAGCCGCATTACCGCCCCGTGCCCAGGGGCATCACGTCGCAGGTCGGTGCCTGGCCGTTGCAGGAGGCCATCTGGCTGCGGTCGCTGACGCTGGTGGACCGATTTCGCGTGATTCGCACCATCGACCTGGCCGTGCACTGTTTTGCCGAGCGGGCGTTCAAGGCCGCGCTGAGCGCCGCGCAACGCGCCGTGCGTGGCATGGTCAAGGCAGGGCTGCTGGCACGATACCGCACCGACCGCTTCATGACGGTTTACGGTTTGACCCAGCGCGGTGCCGAGTGGCTTCAAGACCGCGGCGTGGAGGCGTCGGCATCCGTGCGGCGTGTCACCGACATGACGAATCCCGAGCACCGCCTGTGGGCGCAGTTCCTGACTCTGTGCGCCGAAGCCCGCGGCCTTCGGGCGTGGACGGAGCCGGAGCTGCTGGCGGCGTTGGCCGAGCGGACGCGGCCGAACCAGGAGGCGCCGCAGGGAGTGCTGCTGGTGAATACCGTCTCGGGCGGCAGGCGGCGCCAAATACAACTGCGCCCCGACGCCGCAGCGCAGGAGTCGGACGGACTGACCTGGTTCGAGGTCGACCGCAGCGCTCGCGGCTCGGAGCGGGCCGCGTCTCTGCGAGCCTTGGTGCTGTCCGTAGGCGCCTCGACGGCGCTCGGCATTCCCCTGCGCCGTGTCGTCATCCACACGCGCACCGAACGCATCCAAAAACGTGTTCTTGCAAGCCTGGCGGTCGTGGCCACCGGAACCGCTTCGGTCGGTCTGGCGGAAGGCCGACGCCGGCTCGTCCCGAAGGGGGAGGGATGCTTTGAGGTCTGGCAGACGGTCGAGCAGTCGCTGCCCGATGGTCGGGTGCGCCTGGTCGATGTACTCGCCGGTCATGTCCTGGTGCACGAGCTGCCCGTCTGGCTGCCACGCGTGCGGCTTGATGGCCGTGGCGACCACAGCACCCGTGGGTGGTTTGGCGAGAACGTTCTCCCGTATGCGCGTCCGCAGGGGGCTCCTGCTTGGGAATCGCCCAAAAGTGCCTTCATGCAGCTATCGGTCCGACGGGACGACAACAAGAGTCAGTGACTACACGAGAAGGCGCGCTGTTGCGCCACTCACGAGGACACCATGACATCGTTGAAAGAACTCGAAATTGACCCCGTCCTTTTGCAGGACAGTACCCAGTTCGCGCTCGCGCGCGTCATGTCGCCGGCCGAAGTGGCGCAGGCTGTTCAGAACCACCCGCCCGAAGCGCGGGAGGCGCTCGTCGGCCGTTGGATGGTGTGCGGCGACCTGACCGTCGATGCGTTCGACCGATGGCAGCAGCGGGGCGGTGCCAACCTGCCCTGGCGCTTCAGCGGATTCACGTCCACCGACGGGGTTCACTACGTCGTCATCACGCACCAGCTCGACGACTACCAACACCGGTTCATGCTGCCGACGTGGAACCGCTCGGTTCGAGATTGGGTACAGGCGGCGGACGCGGGTGAATCTTATGGATTCATGTTCGGTCGCGGCGGCGGCGAGGCGGCGCTTGTCGTTTTTGGTCGGGGGAGTCGAGGGATGTTCGAGCCGACCCGGCAATTCATCAAGCTCGAAGGCCCGGAAACGCGGCGACGCGCAATCGCTGAACTGCCCACGGCGCTGAGCATGCTGGGACGGTGCGATGCCATCCCGAGCATCGTGTCCGGTTTCGATGTGACGCGCGTCAGCGTCTCGGTCGCATTGCCTGTGTCACCCATGGAACGTGCGGAGGCCATGCACTGACTACGGCCAGGTGCCTATACGACGCAGGCACAGCACCCGCTGCGCCGGTCAATGAACCAAGAGGACATCAGATGCAAGTTTTCGGAAACGTCGCGACCCAACCTGAGCGCAAGCGCAGCAAGACCACCAGCAAGGACTATTTCGAGTTCCGGCTGGCGGAGAGCCAAAGAGGGGTGGACACCCAGCCGACCTGGTACACGGTGCGGGTCATGAAGGAAGACAAGCCGTTGCTCGACAAGGGCGACTTCGTCAAGGTCACGGGCAAGCTGAAGACGGATTTCTACCTCTCGCGGGAGGGCAAGCCTACAGGTACCTTGCTCGTCATCGCGTTCGAGGCGGCCAAGATTGCCAAGCCTTCCTCTGTGGCGGCCGAGGTAACGGGGTAACAAGAGCGTTCGGGCCCAAGGTCTTTATCCATGCAACTCATTGGGCCTCTCCGAATTCCGGGGAGGCCCCTTTTTTTCGCCGCGGCGGCAGGGCGTCAGCCCGCAGAGGTCCCGAGGGACTTGGCAAGGGCGTTGTGCTTTGTTCGCGCATCAGGTCGGCACACACTGCCGCGCTGGACTCACTCACGGCTTGCCTCACCCGCGTCGTGGCTTCAACGGGGTCCAGTTCTCTTGAGCCGCGAACGCTCTTTCGGTAAATCGGTCTACAACGACGCGGCTCCAATAACATTGTCGGCCCATGCGAACGCCCG
>JAFEEP010000018.1 GCA_018241045.1 Pseudomonadota bacterium
CCCCGGGCGGTGGCTTTGCCGGTGCGCTCAAGGATGCACTCGGATCGGTCAGTGCCACGCAGGACCGGGCCGAGGCGCTGAGCAGCGGTTACGAAAAGGGTGAGGTCACCGACGTCGCCCAGGTCATGCTCGCGCGGCAGGAGGCGGGGATCGCCTTCGAGGCGACACTGCAGGTCCGCAATCGCCTGCTCTCGGCCTACCAGGACATCATGCGGATGGGAGTGTGATGAATGGCTGAGCTGGTTCCCGCCGCCGGTGCCTTCGCGCTCGCCCCAGCCAGTCCGCTGGAGCGCATCCGCACCCTTGCCGCGCAGCCCGCGATCAAGCGCACCTTGCCGTGGTTCCTCGGCGCGGCGGCGATCGGCGGCACATTGCTGACCTATGCCGCGCTGGCCCCTTCGCCGCAGCGCCTGCTTTACAGCCAGCTTGACGATGCCCAGCGGGCAGAGGTCGCTACCAGCCTCGACAAGGCGGGAATTGCCTATGCGATCAACCCCGATACCGGGGCGATGACCGTAGGCGAAGGCGATCTGTACAAGGCGCGGATGCTGGTCGCATCGGACGGCGCGCTCGCCGCACCTGACAGCGATGCTTCGCTAGACAGCCTTCCGCTAGGCGCCAGCCGCACGCTTGAAGGCGAACGGCTGCGCTCCGCACGCGAGCACGAACTGATGCTGACCATCCAGCAGATCGACGGGGTCGAGGCGGTGCGCGTCCACCTTGCCGAGGCCGCCAAGTCGGTCTTCGTGCGCGACGATGCCCCGCCCTCGGCCTCGGTCATGGTGCGCATGGCAAAAGGACGCCAGCTTGCCGACAGCCAGGTCGCCGCCGTCGTAAACCTTGTCGCCGGTTCGGTGCCAGGGATGAACCCAGACGCGGTGCGCGTGATCGATCAGCACGGTCGCCTCGTCTCGCAGAGCGGCGGGATCGACGGCGACCGGCTCGAATTGCAACGCCGGTTTGAGGACAAACTGCGCGCGCAGGTCGATCAACTCCTTACCCCGATGCTCGGAGCCGGGCGCTTTTCCAGCGAGATCCAGGTCGAACTCGACATGGATCAGGTCACTTCGGCCAAGGAAAGCTATGACAAGGACGGCGTGCTGCGCAGTGAAACCGCGCAGCAATCGCAGACCAGCGGCGCTCCGCCGCTTGCAGGAGGTGTGCCAGGCGCGCTGTCCAACACCCCGCCCCCGCCAACCACGCTCAAGCCGGGCGGACCGCAGCCCAGTCCCGCGCCCGGCGCCAACCCCGCGCCGACCAATGGCGAGAGTAGCGCGACCCGGCAGTTCGAGCTGGGCCGACAGGTTTCGGTCGCCAATGCCACCCCGGGCCGGCTCAAACGCCTGTCGGTCGCCGTGGCATTGAGCCAGGAGGCAATGCAGAAGGCCAAGCCGGGCGACGTCGACCAGATCAAGGCGCTGGTTGCCGCCGCGGTCGGCGCCGACACCAGTCGCGGCGATCAGGTCACCGTGGTGGTCCGCCCCTTCGAACCGGTCGTGACCGACGCCCTGCCCTTCTATGAAGCGCCGTGGTTTGCCACGGTTGTGCGCAGCGTGATCGCATTGATCGCTGTGCTGCTGGTCCTGTTGCTCGGGGTCCGTCCGTTGATCAAGGCGCTGCGCCGCGACAAGCACGAAGCGGGCGAACCCGTGACCGAGGCCGAGGTTCCGGTACTCGCCGCAACCGGCGCAGTCGATGCCGCCCTGCTTGGCCGTCAGGTTAGCCTGGCCCAACGGATCGTCGAGGAAAAGCCCGATGACGCGCTGATCGCGCTGCGCCAGATGCTCGGCACTCCGTCGTGACCGCGCCCCAGCCCATGGCCGACGCCGAGCGCGCGGCGATCATGGTCATGCTGCTCGACGAGGAGCAGGCCGCCGCGATCCTGCGCCAGCTTGGTCCGGAGGAGCTGCAACTGCTGGGAGAGAAGATGGTCGCGCTGGGCGACATCGGCCCGCAGCAGATCACCCAGGCGATCAGCGGTTTCGTTTCCAGTTCAGATCAACAGGGGATCAGCGCGCAGGGCCGCCCCCGACAAGTGCGTTCGCTGATGAACCGCGCCGTGGGCTATGTGAAGGCAGACAGCCTGATGCAGCGTATCATGCCACAAGGCGAGAATACCGGCCCGGCGCTGGAACTCGCCCGCTGGCTCACGCCGCAGGCCCTGATCCCGCTGATCGCGGACGAACATCCCCAGGCGATCGCGGTGCTGCTGGTCCAGCTCAATCCCGAAATCGCCGCGCAGGTCTTGCACGCGCTGCCTGCTCCGATTCAGACCCAGGTGGTTCATCGCGTCGCCACGCTCGGCCCGGTTTCGCCCGAGGCGCTGGCCATGCTCGAAACATTGATGGAGCAACGCATCGCGCTGAGCCACGGCAAGGCGGCGCTGACCATGGGCGGCCCGCGCGAGGCGGCGGAGATCATCAACCAGGCCGGCAAGGTCGCGGAAAAGCGCATCCTTCCCGAAATCAGTCGGATCGACAAGGCGCTCGCCAAGCAAATCGAGAGCGAGATGTTCAAGTTCGAACACCTCTTCGCGCTCGATCCCCAGGCGATGGGCGCGCTGCTGCGCGAGGTTGAAAGCGAGGTGCTGATCGATGCTTTGAAGGGCACCGCCGAGGAGGACCGCGAGACCTTCTTCCGCGCCATGTCGAGCCGCGCCGCCGACGGGGTGCGCGACGAGATCGCGGCGCGCGGACGGCTCAAGATGGCCGAGGCACTGGACGCCCAGAAGGCGATTGTCACCGTCGCCCGCCGCCTGGCCGCAGACGGGGTGATCCAGTTCGGCGCGGGCGGGGACGACGAATATGTCTAGCCTGCCGTTGGCGGCGTTGGCCGCAGGTGGCGGCTTCGTCAGCGACCCGCGCTTTTCCCCGGCTCCACCGCCCCCGCCCGAACCCGACGATCCGGTCGCCAAGGCATGGCGGGATGGCTTCGCCGCCGGACAGGCCGAAGCCGAGGCCGCTGCCGCCCTGCGCGCCGAGACGGACGCCGCCGCGCGTGCCCGGCTCGATCTCAGCTTTGCCCGACTCGATGCCGAACAGACCGAGGCGCTGCGCGACCGGCTGATCGAAACCGTCGCGGCGTTGTGCGAGGCCAGCCTTGCCCCGCTGGCGCTGGACCCGGAGGCGTTGATCCGCCGGGCCACGACCGCCGCCGCCATGCTCGCCCGCGCTGATGACGAACGGGTGCTGCGGCTTCACCCCGATGACCTTGCCGTGGTCGCGGCGCGCTTGCCCGCCGACCTTGCGGTCGAGCCGGATGCCACACTCGAACGCGGTACATTGCGGGTCGATGGCGCACAAGGCGGGGTCGAGGACGGCCCGGCGCACTGGCGCCGCGCGATTGCCGAGGCGCTGGCAAGGTGCTGAACCTGCTCGATCCCCTGCTAGCCGACCTTGCGGGCGCTAAGATCGACCTTGGGCCGGGGCGCTATGGCCTCGTCACCGCCTGCGACGGCGGACTGGTGGAGGTTTCCGGGTTGTCCGCTCCGGTCGGCGCCTTGTGCTCGCTTGGCGATCGCACCGCAGAGGTGATCGGCTTTCGCAACGGTCGCACGCTGATGATGTTGCTTGGTGATACGGTATTGCTCCGCCCGGGGGCGAAGGTCCGCGCCGAAGGACGCCCCGGGATGCTGCCGGTGGGCGAGGCCTTCCTCGGCCGCGCGGTCGATGGCGAGGGCAAGCCGATCGACGGCGGCGCCCCGATCCACACCCGCCACGCCTGGCCTGCGGGCGGGGTGCGCAGCGCCGCGCTCGATCGCAGCCCGGTACGCCAATGCTTCGATAGCGGGGTGCGCGCGCTCAACGCGCTGACCACATTCGGGATCGGCCAGCGGATCGGGATCATGGCCGGATCGGGCGTAGGCAAATCGGTGTTGATCGACATGATCGCCAGCGGAGCCGAGGCCGAGGTGATCGTGGTCGGCCTGATCGGCGAGCGAGCGCGCGAGGTTTCCGATTTCGTCGAGCGCCACATGATCGGGGACGGGCGCGCGCGAACCTGCGTTGTCGCGGTTCCCGCCGACCATGCCCCCAACCTGCGCCTGCGCGGGGCGATGCTGGCGACTAGCCTTGCCGAACATTTCCGCGCCCAGGGCCGGCAGGTGCTGCTGATCATGGACAGCCTGACCCGCGTGGCCCACGCCGCGCGCGAAATCGCGTTGCTGCTGGGGGAACCCGGAGCGGCGCGCGGCTACCCGCCCTCGGCCCTCGCCACGATCACCAAACTGGTCGAGCGCGCGGGTAATTCGGCGGTGAGCGGCGGCGCGATCACCGGGCTTTACACCGTGCTGGCCGACGGTGACAATCAGGACGACCCGGTGGTCGACACCGCGCGCTCGATCCTTGACGGCCACGTCGTGCTCAGCCGCGATCTGGCCCAGCGCGGGCAATATCCGGCGATCGACGTCGCCGCCTCGCTCAGTCGGGTGATGAGCGATATCGTTACCCCCGATCATGCCACACTGGCCCGACAATTCCGTTCTCTGTCCGCCAGTTATGAGGCAAATCGCGACCTTGTTCTGATGGGCGCATATCGCGCCGGGTCTGACCCGCTGCTCGATCGGGCCATTGCGATGCACGACGCGCTCACCGCGTTCCTGGGCCAGCCCGCGCGGAGCGTGGTGGCGCTGGACGAAAGCGTGGCGGCACTGACCGCGCTGCTCGGCGATGACGGCTGACCGCGCCCGCCTGACGCGCCTGCACCGGCTCGAGCGGATCCGCGCGGTCGCGCGCGACCAGGCGGCACGCGACGTTGCCGAGGCGGAAGGAACGCTCGCTCAGCTCGAGGCGTTGGCGATGCGGACCCGATCGATGGCCGAGGACTATCGCGATGCCACGCCGGGTGACGGCTTCGCGCTCCAACTGGTGCGCCATTTCGTCGGCGGCCTTGGCGGGATCACCGCTGCGACCGGGTACGAGGCGCAGCAGGCTCGTAATCTTGCCGATCGGATGCAGGCCGCGCTCTCCATCGCCGAAAGACGCCGCGCCGCGGTGGAAGATCGCGCGCTTGCCGAGCGCCGCAATCAGGCGCGTCGCAGTCAGGCACAGGCGCTGGGCGCACGACGAACGATTGGCACGGAGCTTGAATAGTAGCCGATGCCCTCGCGCCGCTGGAGTGCCATTGATGAACCCGCTGTCCGCCCTTCCCGCTTCACCCGATGCCGGTGCCGTTCCCGCTCGGAACGCGGCGACCGGAACCAACGCCGCGGAAACGACGGATTTCAGCACCATTCTGGCCGGTCAGGCCATGCCGGACGCGACGGCGAATGTGGGTCCTC